>NZ_BAAHWV010000047.1:0-18636 GCF_054601255.1 Viscerimonas tarda
ATCCGACAGAATGGTTGACCGATGTCCTGAATCGTATCAATGAACACAAAGTAAACGAACTAGCCGATTTGCTCCCTATGAACTGGGCGGAAAAAAATCCGCAAGGGTAGATTGCCGAATGCTTACTTTGTATCCGATTTTTCAGGGGTTGTCATTTTTCTAAATTCTTTGTAAACACCCCTAATACAAGCCATTATCAAATTATATCTTTCTGCAATAAAATGTATATTCAAAAATATAATATCGGCTTCTTTCTCGTTTATTGTTCCGGCTTTAACGCATTCATTTAGCCCACTATATTGCTCTTTTAGTGCGTTTATATCTGTTTCATAACCGCAATTCACATCATCAAATTTCACAAGCATAACATCTAAATATTTAGGTATGCTTTCCAAATTTGGGCAAACACCCCAAAATTCATTTTTTAAATCATTGGCGGTTACTAATGGATAATGTTTCATTGCATAATATAGATTATCAATATTGTTTATATTGATTTTGTTCTTGAATAGAAACGTTTCCAATCCCTCCTTATCGGCATCTATCGGCATTGATATTTCACAAAACGGCATTAGTCTATAATCAAGCATAGTTTTCACACGTTCTTGATAGTCTAAAATCTTATTTTTATCAAAATACCCTGTATCAGAGTAATGCAAGGGACTGAAAACAATTTGTGCTTCACTCAACATCCTGATACAACTATCTGTTTTTGGTGTCGTGTTCATAATGAATTTTTGTAATATTCTTTTTTGTACCAATTATTACCACCGTATTCAACACCCAATTTATCTACAAATAGATAATCATTCAACCATATATCAAAAACAGTTGCTTTATTGCTTTCTGTCGGCTTTTCATCCTCTTTTCCTCTTAATACTTTTCTTGTACATAAAAATTAAAATGATTGTGCCAATAAGCGTTTGTTTCCCGATTAAAAAGAGTTTCAAACGCCGATTCATAAAACCAAAACATTTTAGAATTTTGCAGTCTTCTTGCTTCATTCTCTGATAAATTGTATTCATATTTCATACATTCCGGCGGTGGCAAATTGGACTTGTCAATTTCAGCTTTGTTCAGCAATTTTTCAAAGGGGTTTTCTTTTTCTCCTTTGAAATATCGGTACATACTATAATCTTTCATACTCATCATCTTCTGTTTCGTCATCGGCTATTCCAAATTCAGAGTTATAACGGTCAATAATCGGTTGCATAGCCGCCACACGCCGCCGGTATTCTTCTGGGTCGTTCCGTTCAAGGTCGCGCCACTTTTGGCGGGCTTTGTCCATTTGTTTTTTTAATCCCGCTGCCCAATCTCTAACTTCGTTGTATTTGTTTTGTAACTCTATATTTGTTTCATCAAAAACAAAATCATCTTCTTTTTCTTTGGAAATGTAAAATAAAAATTCAGTCGTTCCATCTCCGTTTTCAAAAACAAAACGATACTTGTATGACTGCATTTCTTCATCAAATCCAAATTTCTTGTATGATTTAAGTTTCATATCATTCTCTTTTAGTCATTTATACTTGGGATAAGATTCACCGCATCTTGTTTCTTTTTATCCAATACTTTGGCGTAAATTTGTGTCGTTTTTAGTTCCTTGTGTCCTAATAGTTTTGAAACGGTGTAAATTTCAGCCCCTAAATCCAACATCATTACTGCAAACGTATGTCGCCCGGCGTGAAAGGTTACATCTTTGGTTATTCCGGCTAACATACACCATCGGCGTAACTCTAATAAGGTTTGTGAATTGTATCTAAAACCTACAAACACCCTGTCTATGCTTTTTCTTGGTTCTCCTAAATAAATTTCCGCTTGTGGGTTTATATCCAAATATTCTTGATTGCCTGTTTTCTTTTGCTTGAACGTTATCCGGGTAAAATCGCCAAACTTTTGCACTTCACCCCAAACCATTTTTTCAATGTCGCTTTTTCTTAATCCGGTCAAGCAACTAAATAAAAAAGCACGTTTCAAAACCGGATATTTACAATCCGTTTTAGCTAATTTTTTGACCTCATCTAATGTTAGATAGGTTCTTTCCGTTTCCGCTTGCTTAAAGCCCTCAACACCCCGCAATGGATTAATAGGTACTATTCTATCATCAAAGGCTTGATTTATACAAGCTCTTAGTTTATTAAAGTATGATACTTTGGAGTTTTGAGATAGGGGTTTTGCTTCTGCTAAATCGTTGTTTTTTCTTTTGTAAGCATCTTTGGCAACGTTGTCCAAATAATCCTTAAAACCCTCTATCCAATCGGCTGTAATATCTTTAAACGTGGTTTTTTCTGAACAATATCGCTCTAAATGTTTTAAGCAACTATACCAATTGCCCCAATTACCACGACTTTCTTTATCGCCGTGCCTATCTTCACACATCTTTCTATAATAATCCAAAAACGGAGTATCTATTTTGAATTGAGAAGTAAAACCGTATTCACCATTTTGTATCTCAATTTGCCGTTTTGCTTTAATGGCTTGCGCTGTGGCTAATGTTTGTTTGTTTTGCTCCTTTTCTATTGGGGTTGTGGCTTTAATTAAATAGAGTTTCAAAAACTCATAAGTCCGCTTGCCATCCCGATAAATATCAAGATATAGGCTTTTATTGCCGTTAGTCAAATCCTTTTCTCTAAGTCTTACCGGTTCTTTTTGCGCCTTTGATTGGGGTTTTTGTTTAACTGCTTTCATAAACAGATTTGTTACTTTTGTTACTGTGATGCTAACGAGTAACAAAGTAACAACAAAAAAGTAACAAAAACAAGCCAAACAAAAGAAAAGATAGCAAACATCAATCAAATGTCTGCTATCTCATCAAATTACTGTAATACAATACTTATATTGTCTTTTTCTTGCCTGTTTTTTGGCACTTGTTTTCTGTTTGAAAATAGGGCTTCACTTTCCCACACAAAACTTCCCAAATATATTCCCCAATATTTCGTCGGTGGATATTTGTCCGGTGATTTCGCCCAGGTAGTGCATACATTCGCGGATGTCTTGCGACAGGAAATCGCCTGAGATGTTGTTGTTTAGACCTTCGGATACGCGCTGTATGGCTTGCAGGGCTTTTTGCAGGGCTTCGTAGTGGCGGATGTTGGTTACAATTATGTTTTGTTCGCCTATTTCGGGGATATTGGCGGCTTCTACCAGCAACTGCTCCAGTTGAGCTGTGTTTTGGTCATACTTGGCCGAAATAAATACGCGGTTATCTATCTCATCTTTAAGCAGCAGCTTCTTTCTTTCCTGCCGGTCGGACGAAATGGAGTCGGTTTTATTGAATACGAGTATCAGTTTTTTGCCTGCTGCTTTAGGCAGAATCTTTTTTGCCAGTTCCAGGATATGTTCATCGGAGGCCTGAATGTCCACGAGCCACAGGATGATGTCGGCCTGTTCCATTTTCTTGAACGTCCGCTCAATGCCAATCGTTTCGATCTGGTCGAGGGTATCCCTTATGCCTGCCGTATCCACCAGCCGGAACGTTATGCCCCCAATGACTATCGTATCTTCTATTGCATCGCGGGTTGTGCCGTGGATGTCGGAAACAATGGCTTTGTCTTCGTGCAACAATACATTCAGCAAGGTCGATTTTCCGGCGTTAGTTTCACCGATAATGGCTACGGGAATTCCGGTTTTCAGGACATTGCCCACCGAAAAAGAATCGGCCAGCCCTTTTATCAGGCTTTCGATGCGTTCTACCGCTTGATGCAGGTTGTCGCGGTTGGCAAATTCTACGTCTTCTTCCGAAAAATCCAGTTCCAGTTCTATTAGCGACGCAAAATTCAGCAAATCGGTGCGCAATTCTACCAGTTTGTTGCTGAATCCGCCTCTCATCTGGTTCATTGCCAGGCGATGTGTTGCCGCCGAAGTAGATGCGATGAGGTCGGCCACCGATTCGGCCTGCGACAAATCCATTTTACCGTTCAGGAACGCCCGTTGCGTAAATTCACCGGCGCGGGCCAGCCTCGCTCCCTGCTGTATAAGTAGTTGAAGCACATTTTGTTGTATATAAAGCGAACCATGACAGGAGATTTCCACGCTATCCTCGCCCGTAAACGAATGCGGGGCGCGGAACAGGCTGACCAGCGCCTCGTCGAGTGTAGTCCCTGCCGAACAAATACGGCCAAAATGAATGGTGTTGGCCGGTTGATTCTCCAGTTTTTTCCCCGCCGACGATACAAAAACCTTATCGACAAGGGCAATAGCGCCTTTTCCCGACAGGCGCACGACGGCAATTCCCCCTACCCCCGCAGGCGTAGATATGGCAGCAATAATATCCGAATGTTGCATAATGTGATGAATAACATTAGTTGCAAAGGTACGAGTTTTTATTTTTCAATTTGCTGAAAAATAATTTTATGTGTGGGAGAGTAGGTAGAAGTAGCCAAGTGGCTCTGTGTAATTAACTTATTTTCTTGCAAAAGATTTTGTCAGTTCAGAAACTTGCTATACCTTTAACGGTACAAAGATACAAAATTATCGCTTACTTACCAAATTTTTTATTGATTTTCTTAAACGGAACTCAGGTTAGTACTACTGTTACGGATGGGATTCCTCCCTTTGGTCGGAATGACTCGCCTGTTAGTGGTTTAAGGGATGAGGAAGTGGCGGCGAAGCCGCCACTTCCTCATCCCCTCTCCCAAAAAGGAGACCGTCATTGGTACCAAAGGGAGGAATCTTCTGCTCATATCAGAAACTTTACCGAAAGATATATAAGCAGTAAAATTCTGGCTACTATTTTGCTAAATATTTTATTTGCCGGTTACTCCAGCAAATAATCCCTCTACCCGCCAACAAACTCCTCCGGCAAATTAACCAGATACAGTTTCTGCGAGGCGCGTGTGAAGGCGGTGTATAGCCAGCGGTAGAAATTGGCGCCCAGATGTTCTTCGGTGATGTAGCCAATGTCCAGAAACACATTTTTCCATTCGCCGCCCTGTGCTTTGTGGCAGGTGATGGCATAGCCGTATTTCACCTGAACGGCATTGTAAAAGGGGTCGGTTTTCAGTTTCCGCATTTTTCCGGCCTTAGTCGTAATGTCGGCGTAATCTTCCAGAATATTGAAAAACAACTCGTCTGATTTTTCTTTTGTCAATCCTGCCACATCGCTGTGGAGCGTATCGAGCAGTATTTTCACTTCCAGCTCAATGTCGTAATCGGGATGCTTTACGAGGACATCGCAAAACCGGAAGCCGTAGAGTTCGATTGTTTTCCTCACCCGCAGCACTTCCAGCAGCTCGCCGTTGGCCAGAAAATCGAGTTGTTCAATTTTTTCCGTCCAATAGTAGTTGTTTTTTGTTACCATCAGCATATCGCCGCCCGACAGTTCTTCTTCGCGATACAAAATCCGGTTGCGGATGCCGTTGTTGTAAATGGTGGAACGCTTGTTGGAGCGGGAAATAACAATGGTGTCTTCCATCCCTACCCTGTCGTACGAAGTGGTTATTTCGTCTATCAGTTCCTCGCCCGACAGATTTATGATGTCGGCAAAGCCTTTGAATTTTATTTTCGGGAAAACATCCGTCTGGTTTCCGGCAAGCGCCTTCCGCATTTGCGTGGCATTGAATAAAATACCCGAATCCTCGGCTTGGCGTACAATCTGGGTCATGGTCTCTTCCTGAACTTCCAATCCAAGGCCTTGCAAAACAGCAGTTTGAAGAGCGGGACTGTATTCCTGTCCCACGGGTGGAAGCTGAGCCGAATCGCCAATGAGCATCAAGCGGCAATTTTCGCCCGAATACACATAGTGAATCAAATCGTCGAGCAACCTGCCCGAACCGAACATGGACGAATCGAGGCCGTCGTTGCTAATCATCGAGGCTTCGTCAACAATAAAGAGGGTATCTTTGTGCAGGTTGTCGATGGGTGCAAAACCCGACTGCTCGTGCGAAAAACGCTGCTGACGGTATATTTTTTTGTGAATCGTAAAAGCCGGATGACTGGAATAGCCGGAAAATACTTTGGCGGCTCGTCCGGTGGGAGCCAGCAGAACCGTTTTCTGCTTAAATTCGTCCATCGTCTTCACCAGTGCGCCGATAAGGGTCGATTTACCTGTTCCGGCATAGCCTTTCAGCAAAAACAGGCTGTCGGCATTTTTAGAAAAAAGAAATCCGCCGATGCGGGAAAGTACCGCTAACTGTCCGCTAGTGGGTTCAAATCCGAAATATTGCTTAACTTTCTCGATAAAAAAATCCTCAATCATTCTTTTTTCCTTTGTTTTTGGCTCATAAAAATAGTGTATAAAAATATCTTTTCTAAATTTGTATCCAAATAAAACGCAAATTATGTTTCTACCCGACAATATTGACTTGGGAAAACCCGAAAAATATGTTTTATCTATCCGCATCAAACCGGATGGGTTCTCGTTCTTGATTTATGACCCCAACGATAAGACTGTTTTTTGTTTTCAGGAAACGGAATTCTCGAAAGAAATAAGTCTGTTGAATAACATCCAGCGCATTATTTTCGATTTCAATTTCTTGACGGAGAATTACCGGCAAACGAATGTTGTTTTTGCCTATCCCGATTACGAACTCTTGCCCGGCGCTTTTTACGAGAAACAGCATGTAAAAACCTTTTACGACTTTACGCACGGTAAAGATACGGATTATATACTTACCAGCGAATACCCGATAGAGGGCTGTAAACTCATCTTCGGCATCGACGACGAACTTCGCCTATTCCTGAAGAGAAGCCTCTGCAATCCTTCCTTTTTTCATCATAACGGATTGCAGATTAATTATTTCAGAGAAAAAGCAGCTCCTTTTAATGGAAACACCATGTCGGTTTATTTTCATGAAGACTTTGTTGACCTGAATTGTTTTGATGCCGGCAACAATATTCTTTTTGCACACACTTATTATAAGGAGCATCATCAGGATATTATTTTCTACCTGCTCAGTATATGGGAGAAATCGAGCTTCAATCAGCTGGACGACCAACTGATTGTGTTCGGCTATTACCCCGACAGTCAGATTGAAGAAACGCTGAAAAACTACATAAAATCTATCAAAAACATCGGATTGTATGATCCGCTGGTCGATTTTGGCGAAAAGGTACAGCATATACCCCTCGATTTATTAATTTTGACCAAATGAGAATTATCAGCGGAAAATACAAGGGCAGGCGATTCGATCTTCCTAAAACATTCAAGGCGCGTCCCACAACCGATTTTGCAAAAGAAAATTTGTTTAACGTGCTGAATAACCTGATTGACTGGGAAGAGAAACACGCCCTCGATTTGTTTGGCGGAACAGGCAGCATCAGCCTCGAGTTTGTTTCGCGCGGTTGTTCGCGGGTGATGTGCGTCGAAAAAGATCCGCTCAATTATGCTTTTATCGGAAAAATGAAAGCCGGGTTGAAAGCCAATGAACTGACCGTTTACAATTCGGATGTATTCAGGTATGTGGAGTTTTGCAAAGAAAAGTTTGATATTATATTTGCCGATCCGCCATACGACCTCAAATTCTTGGCCGATGTTCCGCGCTTGGTCATCGAAAAAGGATTGCTTAACAAAGGCGGGATTTTTGTGATGGAGCATTCCAAGAACAATAATTTTTCAGACCTTCCGTTATTCAGGGAGAAGAGAAACTATGGAAACGTGAATTTTAGTATCTTTATAAACGAGGAATGATATCAATCTGTATCCCGATATACAATGGCGATGTGAGAAAACTTGTGCATGAATTAACCGTTCAGGCCACGAAACTTGCCGTTGACTACGAAGTATTGCTTTATGACGATAAGTCGGATGGGCACTATAAGGAAATAAATTCCGGTTTATCTACGCTTCCAAATATCCGCTACAAGGAACTCTCCAAAAATATCGGACGTTCGGCCATTCGTAACTTATTGGCCAAGGATGCGCGATTCAGGTATTTGATATTCATTGATTGCGATGCCCTTGTCTGCACGCCCGATTTTCTGCAAAAATACCAGCCTTATTGTCATCCGGGCATTGTTTGTTACGGCGGAATAAAAAATTATGACGAATGCCCCGCTCCCGAATATTATTTGAATTGGCGTTATGGCATTTCACGCGAAGAAGAAAGCGCAGAAATCAGGGCTTTAACGCCGAATAAAAATTTTCATACCTTCAACTTTCTCATTGATAAAGAAATATTCGAGAAAAATTTTTTTGATGAAAATCTGAAAGGTTATGGGCACGAAGATACCTTATTCGGAATAAACCTTACGGAACACAATATAGAGATAGTGCATATTAATAATCCCTTGCTGCATACCGGACTTGATTCGCTGGATATTTTTATGCAAAAAACCGAACATAGCATTCGGAATCTGGTAGAGATACAAGCCCGGATAGGCCACAAACACGATTTTACGTCCGAAGTAAGATTATTGGCTGCGGAACAAAAAATAGCATTCTGGAAGCTATCATTTCCCCTGTCCGTTTTCTACAAAGCAGGACGAAAATTGATGCTCAAAGATTTACGCGGGAAAAAGCCCCACCTGTTTATTCTCGATCTTTATAAATTGGGCTACTTGTGCAACTTGAGACGAGAGTTGCAGAAAAAATAAGATTTTACGTTCCCCTGCAGGGCAAACGCATGAAAAAATTTGGCGCCACTGTTACGAATGAGATTCCTCTCTTTGGTCGGAATGACTCGCCTATTAGAGGTTTAAGGGATGAGGAAGCGGCGGCGAAGCCGCCGCTTCCTCATCCTCTCTCCCAAAAAGGAGACAGTCATTCCGACCAAAGGGAGGGATCTCCTGCTCATATCAGTAACTTTACCGAAAGGCATAAGCCGTAAAATTTTTCATGCGTTCGCCCTTGCGTTCCCCCTGTCTCTCATAAAGTCAATATCATCTTGTTTTCCTCAGCCAGCTTTCGCATGTTCAGAATGGCATACCGCATCCTGCCGAGGGCTGTATTGATGCTGACGCCTGTTATTTCCGATATTTCTTTGAAACTTAAATCCTGATAATAGCGCATTTCAAGCACTTTGCGTTGATTTTCGGGCAATTGTTTGATCAACTTCTGAACATCGGTCATAATTTGGTCTTGCACAAGTATATCTTCTATTGTGCTTTCGCAAAACGAAGCATTGTTGAGCAAATCGCCTGCAATGTTGTCGTTGGAAATCGTATTTTCGTTCTTTTTCTGCCTGAAATGGTCAATAATCAGGTTGTGGGCTATTCGGGTAATCCATGCCCTGAACTTTCCGGTTTCGGTATAACGCCCTTGCTGTATCATCACAATAGCCTTAATAAAGGTCTCCTGAAAGATGTCCTCTGTCAGTTCTTTATTCTTGACTATGAAGTATATATAATTAAAAAGATTGCTGTTATGGCGTTCGAGCAAACAGTCAAAAGCTGCGCTGTTACCTTCGTAATAAGAAACAACTAATTCTTCATCAGTCATTTTTTTCAATATATCCATTACCTTTTATTTATAGTTAGAGTGTAATGTTATATCCTATAGGCAAGATGTTATTAAAGTTTATAATCATGTTAAGTATGCAAATAAATGGTTTTTTTCGCAGATATGCAATTTTTTTACTGTTAAATCGTTGCAAAAGCATAAAAAAGGCGGTTACTGCGTAAAATTGAGAGTTGAGAATGGAGAATTGAGAATTAAAAAACCAGACGGGGCTGTCTCATAAGCCTTATTTCCAAGCTTGTCATTGCGGAATCCGACTCGCAATCTCCTGACAATCACAGCACATTTACTCGGGAGATTGACTCAGGTCGATTTACGCTACGCTCCAATTCCGCATCAAGTGCGGAATGACAGACTTTTGACACAACCCCCTACCTTGAACTTTGAACTTTAAACCTTGAATTTTGAACTTTAAACCTATTTTTTGCTAACTTTGTTTTTTCAATCTTAGCAAAAAGGTATGAGAACAATTAAGATAGTATTGATTCTGTTCGCTGTTTTGTTTTGCTGTAAGCTTACGGCATCACCGGTCGCCTGGCAAATGGGGTTGGTGGACAAAGGCAATGGCGAAATAGAATTGCAGTGTCGTGCGCAGATTGATCCGGGCTGGCATTTATACGACACTGATATAGCCGAAGGAGGCCCTTTCGCAACAGAACTGACGATTGACGAACTGAAAGGGGCAAAGGTTACCGGTGGCTTCAAAGCCATCAACTCGGATCTGCATAAGGAGTTTGACAAAATATTCGGCATGGATGTCGGGTATTACGACAAGCAGGCGACGTTTGCTCAACGATTTAAGATTACCGATAAAGCGGGCTTTTCGCTGAAAGGCGACGTGCGTGCGCAGGCCTGTAACGACAAGGAGTGCACCCCTCCACTACCCGTTGATTTCAGTTTTTCGGCATCGGATTTGCCCGCATCGCTGACTATTCCGGCCAGCAATACGGTAACCTCTCCCCAAAAAGAAAATCCGGTTGAAGTCCTTCCTGTTGTGGATACAACCACACAAATTACAACTATTCGGGCAACAAATATTGACTTGTGGAAGCCTGTTATGGAGGAACTAAAAGCTTACGCCGGGGAAGAGAGCGTTGTGGATATGTCCTTGCTCGTTATTTTCGGTCTCGGCTTTCTGGGTGGGTTAATCGCCTTGATTACCCCTTGCGTGTGGCCAATGATTCCGTTGACTGTCAGCTTTTTCCTGAAACGAAATAAACAGAAGAAATCGAAAGCCATCGGCGAAGCATTTACTTACGGCTTGGCTATCATTATCATATACCTGGCCTTGGGGCTATTGATTACTGCTTTGTTCGGCGCGAGTGCACTGAACGAAATGGCCAGTCATTATGCTTTCAATCTGCTGTTTTTTGCATTGCTGGTGGTGTTCGGCCTCTCGTTTCTCGGCGCATTTGAACTAACATTACCCTCATCGTGGACAACCATGCTCGACAGCAAAGCCGATACTTCCGGCGGATTTCCCGGTATTTTTTTCATGGCGTTTACCTTGGCGCTGGTCTCGTTTTCGTGTACCGGCCCCTTGATTGGCACCTTGTTGGTTGAAGCTGCCGGTACAGGTTCGGTAGTCGCTCCTGCTATTGGCATGGCCGGTTTTGCCTTGGGCATGGCCATTCCGTTTGGCATTTTTGCCGTATTTCCGGCGGCGCTCAACAGTTTGCCCAAATCGGGCGGCTGGCTCAATTCGGTGAAAGTCGTTCTGGGCTTCCTCGAACTGGCATTGGCCTTAAAGTTCTTATCGGCAGCCGATTTGGCCTACCATTGGCACATCCTCGACCGCGAAGTATTCCTCTCATTATGGATTGTCATTTTCGGTTTGCTGGGCTTCTACTTGTTGGGAAAAATAAAATTTGCACACGACAGCGAGGTAAAACACGTGTCGGCTGTCCGGTTGCTGCTGGCTGTCGCCCCCTTGAGTTTTGCCGTTTATTTAGTCCCCGGATTGTGGGGCGCCCCTCTGAAAATTACCGGTGCATTTGTTCCGCCGCTCTACACGCAGGATTTCAATTTATATAAGGACGAAGTTCGCGCCCAATTCGACGATTACGAAACCGGCATGGAATACGCCCGCAAAAATAACAAGCCGGTTTTCATCGACTTCTCGGGATATACCTGCACAAATTGCCGGAAAATGGAAGCGGCAGTATGGACCGACCCGCGCGTAAAAGACCTGCTGGAAAACGATTATGTACTTATCACGCTGATGGTGGACGATAAAACGAAACTGCCCGAAGTGACTGAGGTGGAAGAAAATGGGGCAAAAGTGAAGCTGAAAACCATCGGCGACAAATGGAGCTACCTCCAACGCCACAAATTCGGCACAAGTTCCCAGCCCTATTATGTAACCCTCGACTACTGGGGGAAACCCATTGGGGCATCTTATGCATACAACGAAAATGTGGATAAATACATTGCTTTTTTGAAAAAAGGATTGAACAATTATAAAAAATGAAGACCAAAGAACAAAAACTGGAGGCTTTCGGGCGATTACTCGACGTTATGGACGAGTTGCGGGTAAAATGCCCCTGGGACGCTAAACAGACCAACGAAAGTCTGCGCACAAACACTATCGAAGAGGTGTATGAGCTGTGCGAGGCGATTATAAAAAACGACAATCAGGAAATAAAAAAAGAACTGGGCGATGTTTTGCTCCACGTGGTGTTCTATGCAAAAATAGGGGAAGAAAACGAAAGCTTCGATATAGCCGATGTATGTTATTCGCTCTGCGATAAATTGATATTCCGCCATCCGCACGTGTTTGGCGATGACGTTGCCAATACAGCCGGAGAAGTGGAACGCTCGTGGGAGCAACTGAAATTGAAGGAAAAAGGCGGAAACAAAACCGTGCTCGAGGGCGTACCATCCTCCTTGCCGTCCATAGCCAAGGCGCATCGCATACAGGATAAGGCCCGCAATGCCGGATTCGATTGGGAACAGAAAGAAGATGTGTGGGAAAAAGTAGAAGAAGAATTCAAAGAACTTCGGGTAGAGATTGACAAATTGGATGCCAACCGGATGGAATCGGAATTTGGCGATTTGTTTTTCGCCCTCATCAATGCGGCGCGCCTCTACAAAGTTAATCCCGACAATGCACTTGAGCGCACCAATCAGCGTTTCATCAAGCGCTTCAATTATGTGGAGCAGGAAGCCGTAAAAGCAGGGAAAAAACTGAAAGAAATGAGTCTTGCCGAAATGGATGTACTTTGGAACGAAGCAAAGAAGAAAGGGTTATAAACAACTCAGTCTTAGAGGCTGTGTAGGGAAAAATTGAGCTTGTCATTGCGGGATACGACCCACAATCTACTGATAATCAAATGATTTTATATTGTCAGGAGATTCCGCATCAAGTGCAGAATGACAGGTTTTTTTGGGGGGGAGATAAAAATTAGAATAAAATACATTTTAAAACACAAATAAAATGACTAAATCAATCGTTGTCGCTATTGACGAAAACCATGCAATCGGCAAAGCTAACAAGTTGCTCTGCCACCTGTCGAACGATTTAAAGAATTTCAAGACCATCACGCAAGGACATACAGTGATAATGGGGCGAAAAACTTTTGAGTCGTTGCCAAACGGTGCGTTGCCCAAACGCCGGAATATTGTCATCACCCGCAACAAATCGCTCCAGATAGAAGGGGTAGAAGTACTTACTTCGCTGGAGGATGCATTCGATGCCTGCAAAGATGACCGTGAAGTATTCGTTATCGGAGGCGGCTCGGTTTACAGGGATGTATTCCCTGTGGCCGACAAGCTATACGTTACCATCATTCATCACAAGTTTGAAGATGTTGACACCCATTTCCCCGTTATCGAGCCCTCCGAATGGGAGGAAGTAACCGAGGACAACCATGGGGCAGACGAAAAAAATGAATACGCTCACACTTTTATACTGTATAAGCGGAGAAGCGGAAAATAATTAGCTAATTTACTCATTTGCTCATTAGCCAATTGTTTTTTTTTGTAAGTTTGCGGCAATGAAAAAAAGCTTGTATCTCCTGCTTATATTAATCGCTACGTTTTTACCCGGAATAAAAGCGCAAGAGCCTGTATTTATACCCGATACGGATAGTATTGATATTGTAAGCGACCAAATTCCCATCATCAGGAATGACTCGGCTTCGGTATCGCGGCGTGTGGCGAAAAGAGATTCAATCCCTTTACCCGACATGTATGCCTGGAAAATAGACCCGCGTTCGGGCGACCGCATTTATGTAAATCTGGACGATTCGCTGTTGAATTTTCACCGGCAAAGCCTGATGGACGGGCAAAGTCTTGCCATGTCTTACTTGGGCAACCTGGGATCGCCTGCACAATCGAAACTGTTTTTCGACAGGGAGGAGGGCTCGTTGTTCCCTTTCCTCGATGCATTTGGGTATTACCAACGGACGGCTGCAAAACAGCGCTTTCTGAATACAAAAATTCCGTACTCCAATATTTTTTACCAAACGGCAGGGAGTAAAATAAACAGCGAAGAACGCTTCAATGCGCAACTGTCCTCCAACTTCGGAAAAAAGCTGAACATCGGTTTCGATTTGGATTACGTTTATTCGCGGGGATTTTACTCGTATTTGGCCAATAAGCAAATTACCTACGATTTTTATGCCAGCTACGTTTCCGGCCGTTACCAGATGCACGCTTTTGCACGAAACAACAATTACAACAATTCCGAAAACGGAGGTATCCAAAACGACCAATATATCACCGACCCCAATGCCGTAAACGAATTCAAGGGCGACTCAAAGGAAATACCGGTAAACGTTTATCATCTGTGGAACAGGTTGAAAGGACGCCAGTTATTTATCAGCAACCGGTACAATCTGGGATATGAAGAGGGGGAAGAAAGCGATGAAAAAAAGGATTTTATTCCGGTCGCCAGCTTCACTCTGACTACGCAATACGAAGACCAGCAACGCCGTTTTGCATCACGAGACGAAAGGGCTATTAACCAAAACTATACCGAAACAGATATTTTCCTGGGATACAACGAACTCGAAGACAGGCTCAATATATTCTACTCCAATGATATAGGGAACAATCCGGCAAGCGATCAAATGGCCTACTGGTCGCTCAAAAACACCTTTGCCATTTCGTTGAATGAAGGGTTCAAAGAATGGGTGAAATTTGGACTAACCGCATTTATCGAACAGGATTTCAGGAAGTTTTCCCTGCCGATGGTGGTGAGAACAACCGCAAACGGGCCGGAATTGATGCCAATGGTTGTTGACTTTAAAAATCAAAATTCAACAGTCATAGGAGGAATGTTGACCAAACAAAAAGGCCGTTTCCTGCGCTACAACCTGAAGGCCGACCTGGCCCTGCTGGGATCCGATATAGGCGAGTTCCGGTTGATGGGAGACGCCACCACCACCATAAAATTTGCGGGAAAAGATGCCTCGGTGAAACTCAGCGGATACATCAAAAACATAAGGCCCGAGTTTTTCCAGAACAACCTGAGAACCAAATACACTTACTGGAACAAAGACCTGAACGATACCCGAAGGGTTTTTGCAAGCGGCGAAATTACAATTCCCCAAACCGGCACAAAACTGACTGGAGCGATCGAAAATATACAAAACTTCATCTATTACGACCGGAACAAGACGATTGCACAGGAAAGCCAAAACCTTCAGGTAATAGCATTGCAGGCCGAACAAAGGCTGAAAGCCGGTATCTTCCACTGGGACAACCGGGTAGCTTATCAGATAAGCAGCGAGAAAGAAGCGCTTCCATTGCCTCAGCTAAGCGTTTACAGCAATATATATCTGCTGACAAAACTGGCCAAGGTGCTCACGCTTCAACTGGGCGTAGATGCCCAATTCCACACCAAATATTATGCATCGGGCTACGATCCGTCCTTGTTACAGTTTTATAATCAGCAAAATACAAAAACAGGCGGCTTTCCGCTATCGACAGCCTATTTGAATCTGCACCTGAAGAAGTCGCGCTTTTTTATCATGATGTATAATGTAGCCAAAGACATTGGCGAACCCAACTACTTCTCCCTCCCCCATTATCCGGTCAATCCCATGGTTATGAAAATGGGGATTTCCTGGGATTTTAGCGATTAAATACGACAAACATAAATATATTGCGGGCGTATTCGATACGCCCCCCTCTCCATCTGTCATTGCGGGCTCCGACCCGCAATGACAGATGGAGAGGGGGTGGCTTACCCCACAAAACCCCTTACAACCGATTGGCGGCGGGCTACGAACACATTTTCTTTGCAAATATCGCGGCGTATTTTGAAGATTGTTTCGCTGATGCGGCTTTGCGAAATGCTGGTTATCTTCGATAGTTCGGCGTAATTGATGGCCGGTTTCAGGCTGACATACATTTTGAATAACTCGAAATCGCGGACGGGATAATTGGTATAAACATAATTCAGGATGTCCGATTCGAGTTGCATCTTGGTGCGAATCAGTTCCGAATCGGAGTCGGAATCGTCTATGGTATCGAAACCATCTATTGAGGCCATAAATCCTTTCGAGAGGTTGATCGTTTCCTGCATGAAGTTAGTGAAAAACGCCCGGTGAAAGTAGGCTTTATAATCCAGGACAAGCAATCCGCCAAAAATAATTTTATCGTATATACGGAGAAAAGTTTCGTTGAGTATATCCTCGTCAAAGGTATCTTTCTGTATCAATTCGTGGCGGAGACGCGTATAATTCTCGCCGAACCAGTGCTTGAAATGGTCGGCCTTTGCCTGATTTTCGGCTGTAATCTCCTCTTTTCCTGTGATTTTAAGATACTTTTTGCCCTTGTTTTTTCCTGCTGTATTTCCTAATTTCATAATTATAGGTTTTTATGTGTGTTAATGATTTTCGTTACTTTCTTTACTTATATAGATAAATTTGATGTAGTGTATTTCAACTAGCTTATAATTAGTGTAAAAGCACAATTATAATGCATATACATTTCAGCCGCAAAAGTTAAATATCTCATAATAGTATAAATATTTTCACTATAATATTTGTACTATCAAATAATTGAGGTAAATTTGCAAACAGAAAATTACCGGAACAAAAATAGTGTATTTACACTACATAACAAAATATAAAGTCGTTAAAATTAGTGTATATACACTAATTTAGAATCGTTATAAACAATATGCAGACAGAAACAACTATCATTGAACGAATTAGAGAGATAATCCGCAACGAGAACATTTCGGTGGAAACATTCTCCAGAATAACAGGCATATCGAAATATACCCTGGATTCGATGTTTAAGAAAGAAACCAATCCCAGTTTCGATAACCTGAACAAGATAATAAACGCCTATACACAATATTCGCTCGATTGGCTGATAAAAGGCAAAGGAAACATGCTGAAAGCCGAAGCTTACGGAACGCCCGACAGCCCAACAAGCGCCGTCTCAGCGCCCGAAGAGCCGTATTTCATCCTGCGGGACAGCTTGCAGTACTCCGAAATGCCCAACGGGAAGTTTCATATACGCGTGCCGCTCGTCCCCATCAGGGCTTACGAAAAGCACCTGACAAAGCTCCACGACAGCGGTTTTTTGAACAAACTGGGCGCCGCCGATTTTATAGTCGATGAAATAAAGGCAGGACACTATTTTGCATTCGAAATCAAAGGCGACAGTATGGACGACGACAGCCGGCGAAGCATCTGCGACAAAGACATCGTTCTTGCCCGTGAACTGGAAGGGGAAAACTGGCACGGACAACTGCTCAACGACGAATATCCGTTCTGGATAATTGTATTGGACAAGGCCATTGTTTGCAAACAAATCGTTGAACACGACGAAGAACACGGCGAAATTGTATGCCACTCGCTAAACCCATCGCCCGAATACGCCGATTTTTGCCTGCCGCTGAGCAATGTGCGCCAACTGTGCAACATTGTCGCCAAGCAGTCGAATAGCTTCTGAGCGCTTCTTTAAGGCAGTTAGTTATACAATAAAATGCTTTTAAGCTTGTCCTTTTTCCGGTGGGTGAGGTTCAGCTCTTTTGTCATGTATTCTTCAACCGATCCGCTTTTCTTTTTCATACAATAAATAGCGTAGCGCAGTTGCGACACATCGGCTTTAAAAATCATCGTCATAGCTTCCTGCGTCTTTTCCGACAATTCTTCTTCGCCCTTAATCATGCGGAATTTGTCGATGCCTTCGTTCGAGAGCAGAAAATCTTCCTCCACAACATCGGTCGGAATATCAAGGGCTTTGAGCAGGAAATATGCGGCCAGACCGGTGCGGTCTTTTCCCAATTCGCAATGAAACAGAACAGGGTAGTTGCTCTCGTCGCACAACACATCAAAAAACCGGCTGTACTGCTGCGGATAATGCTCTATAATATCGCGGTAACAATCCTGCGTGTGGATGATGGCATCCCCTTTAAGGAACGAACCTTCGATAATCCGCCTTTTAATACCGGGGTTGAAACTACAGGCATTTATAGGTATATTTATGCGATTGACGGCAGCATAAGAATCGGAAATATTTTTCACCTGACTGGTATCCCTGAAATCTATAACTGTTTTGATATGAAGAGATTGGAGCGTATTATTATCGTTCCCGGTAATTCGCGCCAAAGTTCCCGACCGGTATATCTTTCCCCAGCGCACCTGGTGGTTGTCGCTCGTAAAATATCCCCCCAAGTCCCTCAAATTCTGAACACTATCCATTTCGAAACGCCTGTTGGTGATTATGCCCGAGGATGTTTTCCCAACCTTAAGCTTAAAGAAATTTCGAAAAGCGTCATCCTGAGACTCAATAATAGCCACATAATCGTTCAAGGGCTTGCGTACCAAGGGTTCTCTCGGAAACAGGCTGTCGTTATCCGAGCAAAATATATCTATTTGGGCATCATTCTTTTCGGGAAAAACCTCCCATTTAAGGATATAATCATTCATCCTGTCCTTCTCGCACGAGAAAGATATGCTTGTGTTATCCGAACAATTACAAAATAACAAAGTAGAAAAGATGCAACCAATAAGGCCTGATTTCAGAGTTTTGTCCATTGTTTAAAGTCTTTGATTCAAAGGTATATAAAAAATGGAACATGAATAATTAAAAATTAAAAACTAAAAATAAAAAGTGAAAAATAGGGGTAATATATGTTCGCCCGCCCGACACAAGAGAACGCAAATTACGCAGATTACGCAGATTTTCGCAAAGCAGCTTAGTCCTGCAGGGACGACACTTGGACACGCTATCAAGTGTCGCCCCATGCGGGGCTTAGGATACCGTGCTGTCCGTCAGGC
>NZ_BAAHWV010000048.1:0-18308 GCF_054601255.1 Viscerimonas tarda
GGTTAGTTGGATAATTGGTTTTGCTCATCCTTTATAATTATTTGGTTGATAATCATAAAGATACAAAATAATATCCAATTAATCAACTGAAAATCAAATAATTATAATAAATTTAAACAGTTTCTAACGCTTTACTTATTCGGCAAGGACTTCCACAAGACGAAAGACTGCGACAACTCAACAGTACCGCCATTGCACAAATGCGCTCGCTCGTGGATAACCAGAATTTGATGAAAAGATTAAAATAATCCCCCAATGAGAAAGATAGGATTATTGTTGAGAAATACTGTCCAAAATAGTAACTTTGTCATCAATAAAAGTTAGAACCCGAACAATTTTAGCAGATAATAATGACCATATTTCCGCCAAATACAGGTAAAGAAAGAAATTTATACATTGATGCTATAAAAGGCATTACAATTTTAAGCACCGTTTTTATTCACACGGTATATCCTTCGGGCTTTGCTTATGTTCCGGAAACCGTCAGAATGCTAAGCTTGTTGGTAGATGTCCCTGTTTTCTTTTTTCTAAGCGGGCTAACATCCTCTTCAAACGTAGAAAAGACCATCTATCGCCTTATAAAACTGCAAATTACCTATATGATTTTTGTAACGCTGGTATTTATCCTTCAATCTCTTATCAGCGGACAGATTGAGCTCCCCCATTTATTTGGCTGGTATATTCATAAGTACGAGAACTTCGGATTTTTCTTACTGGTACAGTATTCACTGTGGTATTTGGAAATTTATTTTATCGTTTCTTTTTTTGCTGTTTTAACTTTGAAATACCTTTCCGGCAGGGAGAGGGGGCTGCTTACCATTCTGTTATTTTTATTTGTTTGCTTCTTTACTGTCTATCATCGTCCTCAAGGGAATACCGACTATGTGTGCTTTTATTTGGCTATTTTTTTGATTGCCCACCGGTGCAAAGATATTTTTATTAAAAAACCTTTTATCATTATCGGTTACTTGTTATTGGGTGTTCTTGTTTCTTTTTTATTCCTGAAAACCTCGATTAATTTACAAAAGCATAAATTTCCACCGACAATTTTCTATGGCATTGCATCAAGTCTTTCGTTGTTTACGGTGTTTGTATTGAAAAACAGATGGAAAGTCAAGAAGCAAAATATACTCACATACATCGGACAACACTCCATTTTCTTTTATTTTTCGCAAGGCATCAATAGCTCGATTTTATATACGCTGGTCGAACCATTGAAATCATACCATTGGTATTTGATGCTTCCAATTATGTTTGCTGTTAATGTAGTTGGCGCGGTGGCAATAGGCATCATTCTGCTGAAAATCGACGGCTGGTGCTGGAGGCTTTTGCGTAAAGTGCGGGGAATTTTATCTTCCTTCGGGACAGCCGCCTGAAAAGGGAATATAACATCAAAAAAATTATGCTTATGGACAATAATTACATCAAAATAATAAAACAGGAACTCAACCGCATTCATCACGAAACCGTAGCACATTACAAACACTTGCACCGGCATCCCGAATTGTCGTTTCAAGAGAAAAATACAGCCGAATATGTGGAGTCGGTACTAAAAAGCCTGCATGTTGAATACCGCAATAAGATTGGCGGATATGGCATCTTGGCCTGGATAAAAGGACAATCGCCCGACGAGCGGACAATCGCTTTGCGGGCAGATATGGATGCCCTGCCTATTGTTGAAGCAAACAGCATTGATTTCAAGTCGGAGAACGAGGGGGTGATGCACGCCTGCGGACACGATACGCATGTGGCCAGTTTGTTGTCGGCTCTGAAAATCATTCACAACCTGAAAGATAGCATAAAAGGAACCATACTGTTTATTTTTCAACCCGGCGAAGAACGCCACCCGGGAGGAGCAAAACTGATGCTTGCCGATGGCATTTTCGATACATTCAAGCCCGACCTCATTATCGGGCAACATGCTTATGTCGATTATCCGGTGGGGACAGTTGGCTTTCAGGATGGTGTGATTATGGCTTCTGCCGACGAGCTGCACATAAAAATAAAAGGACAGGGCGGACACGGCGCGTTACCCGATAAGTTGAACGATACGGTTCTTGCCGCTTCGCAATTGGTGGTGTCGATGCAACAGGTGGTCAGTCGGCGGTCGAATCCGTTTAAGCCGATGGCGCTCAGCTTCGGCAAATTTGTGGCCGATGGAGCAACCAATGTCATACCCAACGAGGTTGTGTTGGCCGGAAGCCTCCGCTGCATGGACGAGGACGAACGAAAAAAAGTAAAGCCCATCATCCGCGAAATTGCCATAAGCACGGCAAAAGCATACGGCTGCGAATGCGAGATTGAGGTGTACGACGGTTATCCCAGCACCTGCAACAACGAGGAAGTAACCCGCCTGATGAAAGCCTTTGCCATCGAATTTATGGGCGAATCGAACGTGTTGGGTCTGCCGCAACGGATGACCTCGGAAGATTTTGGCTTTTTCTCGCAGCAGTATCCATCAACCTTCTACCGTTTTGGTGTTCAAGGAAAGCAACTTGGCGCCGGATTGCACACCCCCCATTTTTTGATAGACGAGGAGGCGCTACGCACATCGGCAGGCCTTATTGCTTATTTGGCCTTGCGGTATTGTTCGTGAAAGGCACATTATTCTCATTCGTATTATTCTCGGAAAATGCTGATTTATAATGCTATATAAAAAACACAATACTAAATTACGTTAAGCAATGAACAAATCAGCCGAATGTGATTTCTTTCTAAATAATTTAATATTAGCTATTTATATTAATTCTATTCCAAAAAATCTCCCTGTTAAATTTGTGGAATAAACTTAAAGCGGGTCAGGTTATACACAAATATTTTTTACCTTTGGGCTGTAGTCAATAAAAAAGAGACAATAAGGTCGTAAATATTGCATGGAAAAAACACTTGTCATCCTAAAACCTTCGGCGCTTCAGCGGGGCCTTACCGGCGAAATTATCACTCGTTTCGAGCGCAAGGGACTACGATTGACAGGCATGAAGATGATGCAATTGAACGACGAGATACTTGACGCACACTACGCGCATCTGAAGGACAAGCCATTTTTTCAACGGGTGAAAAACTCCATGAAAGCCTATCCGGTAATTATACAATGCTGGGAGGGTGTTGATGTGGCAAAAGTGGTTCGTAAATTAATTGGATGCACAAACGGAAGAGAAGCTCAGGCCGGAACAATCAGAGGTGATTTTTCGGTGAGCGCTCAGGAAAATATTGTACACGCTTCCGATTCGGCCCAATCGGCGGAAATAGAATTGAAGCGGTTTTTTAAAGAGGATGAAATTTTCGGATACGAGCCATTGGTTCTATC
Organism: Viscerimonas tarda; assembly: GCF_054601255.1. Lineage (NCBI taxonomy): Bacteria > Pseudomonadati > Bacteroidota > Bacteroidia > Bacteroidales > Dysgonomonadaceae > Viscerimonas > Viscerimonas tarda. Next base: position 3,308 of record NZ_BAAHWV010000048.1, read on the forward strand.
TAATCTGTACTCCGAAGATGACCTTTAAACACAAGAACCAGAAGAATGGAGAAAAAATTAAGAATACTGAAGATCAATCTGTTGACAATTGCATTAGCCCTGCCCTTATGCGGTTTTGCACAGGAAAGCAATACGCAGCAGGACAACAAAAGAGCTGAGGTTACATACACGCAACGCCACAGCCGCGGACAAAAATTATATGCCGACGGTATAAAAATCAAGCGCGACCTTTCCTTGATTGACAAAGCAAAAGAAGCCCGATTTTTTGATATAGACGAAATTCCGGCCAATGACCTTTATGGTGGCGTGTGGTCGAATAGTCGTGTAAATACCTATGGGAGCGTAGATTCTGTTCCCGAAATATTTAAGGTTGACCTTCGGAGCTTCACCATTCCCACAATGGGATATATTACCTCGAATTATGGACCAAGAAGAAGGAGAATGCATTACGGCATCGACTTGAAGGTGCAGGTGGGAGATACTATCTATGCCGCTTTTGACGGAAAAGTGAGGCTTTGCCAATTCGAGAGAAGAGGCTATGGCTATTACGTAGTGCTACGCCATCCTAACGGTTTGGAAACGGTTTACGGCCATTTATCCAAATTTCTTGTCAGCGAAGACGATGTAGTTAAAACCGGCGAACCGATTGCCTTGGGCGGAAATACCGGACGCTCAACAGGCTCGCATCTGCATCTGGAATTCAGATTCCTGGGTAAGCCAATCAATCCGACTTACATAGTCGATTTCGAGAATAAAGTTTGCCACAGGGACGAATACACCATCACATCCCGTAGTTTCGACGGCCTGCAAACAAAGGCTAACGCCAATTATACCCGTTCGGGCAACTCCAACAAATATGTGTCGGGAACGGTGGCTTATCACCGGGTGAAAAACGGCGACAGCCTGTATAAAATAGCCCGTTCGTACGGCGTATCGGTAAAAAGTTTATGCCGGTTGAATAACTTGTCCGAAAAATCAACTTTACGACTGGGACAAGTATTGAGAATATCGTAAAAAAATGCATACTTTCTATAACTTAAAAGCATAAGGAAAAGCCTTATGCTTTATTTTTTTAGTAACTTTGCAGAGCATTAGTAGAATCAGTTTATCAAACTCGTAATGACAAATACTGAAAACCAATTTGGACACATAATAGCCAATTGCAGAGGCCTTTTTGCAAAAAAGCTGAAGGACTATGGCGCTTCGTGGCGAATTATGCGTCCCCAATCTGTAACCGACCAGATTTTTATCAAGGCCAAACGGATACGGAACATCGAAGAAAGCGGCGTTAACCTGGTTGGCGATAGCATTTCTTCGGAATTTACGGCTATTGTTAATTATTGCATCATCGGAATGATTCAGCTGGAACTCGGATACGCCGATACGATAGATATCGGAGAAGACGAAGCGCTGGAGCTATACGACAAATATGCCAAACAAACCGGCGATTTGTTGTTTGCCAAAAACCACGATTACGGCGAAGCCTGGCGCATTATGCGGATAAGCTCCTACACCGACCTGATACTGGTTAAACTCTACCGGATTAAACAAATAGAGAGCAATAACGGGCAAACACTGGTTTCGGAAGGCATCGACTCCAATTACATGGATGTGCTGAATTATTCGGTATTTGGATTGATAAAACTGGATTTTCCCGAAGAAATTTGAGTGTGTAATTTTCATACCTGCTAAGATTCTATGAATAAAAAAGACATTGCAAGAAAAGTATTGGTGGAGTTATCCCGGCTTTTATTGGGGATTACATTCACTTTTTCGGGCTTTGTAAAGGCTGTCGATCCGTATGGTTCTTCCTATAAGATACAGGATTATATAAGCATTTTCGGGTTCGATTCGCTCCTTTTTATCGCCCTGCCTGTCGCCATCCTGTTGTGTGTGCTTGAATTCTCGGTCGGAATATTTATGCTGCTGGGGATTTACCGCAAGTGGAATTCGCGCGTGGTCCTGCTGATTATGTCGTTCATGACCCCGTTCACCTTGTACCTGGCAATCACCAATCCGGTGTCGGATTGTGGCTGCTTTGGCGATGCATGGATCATTACCAACTGGCAAACTTTCTTCAAGAATATCCTGCTTTTAGCTGCCGCCATCACGGCTTTCATCTACCATCAGAAAATTCAAAACTTTTATACGGGTAAATTCTACTGGTTGATTGCGCTCTTCGTCTTTACGTTCGCAACCGTCTTCTCCCTGATAAACTGTTACTTTGAACCTGTATTCGATTTCAGACCCTACAAAATAGGCGCCGACCTGCCCAAGCTGATAAACGTGGACGAAAGCAAACGCGATGTGTATGAGAATGTCTTTGTTTATGAAAAAGAGGGGGTGCAAAAAGAATTTACCGAAGACAATTACCCCTGGCAGGATACCACCTGGGTTTTTGTTGACCGCATCAACAAGCTGATAAAAGAAGGCGAAAAACCGGCAATCACCGATTTTATAGTCAACCGCCTGTACTTTAATGCAGAAAAAAGCGCCATCGAAAGCGAAGAAAATATTACATCCGAAATACTGGAAGATGAGAATTATGTGTTTCTGATGATTGCCTACTCATTGCCCAAAATGCGCGAAAGCGCCATTACCAAGTTGGAAGATGTGAAGAATTATGCAAACGACCACAATTACAAGTTCTATTGCCTAAGCTCTTCTACAAAAGACGAAATTGTGGAATGGGAAAAGGAAAACCTTACCGGCTTCGACTTTTGTTTTACCGACGAACGGGCGCTGAAAACCATGATGCGTACCAATCCGGGCCTGATGCTGCTGAAGAATGGCGTCATAATAAACAAGTGGTCTCCGGCAAAAGCGCCCGTGGAGAAAAGCCTGACAAAACCATTGGAAGAGCTGTCGTATAGCCGGATACCGGATATGAAAAAAACAAACAGGGAAACTATCTGGGAGACCCTGGCCCTGTTGATAACACCTCTGCTGCTCATCAAAATACTCGATTTCCTTATTTACAGGAAACGATTGCCGGGCGAACGAAAAAGCAAAAAAACAGATAACTAATTTAATATATTAATTCAAAATTATGAGAAAGAACATTGTAGCAGGAAACTGGAAAATGAACAAAACTCTTCAGGAAGGGCTTGGTTTTGCTAAAGATTTGGAAAAAGCTTTAGCTGGAAAAGCAATTAATTGCGACGTGGTAATTGGCGCTCCATTTATTCACCTGGCAAGTATTGCGGCTTCTATCGACACTAAAAAAATAGGTGTTGCCGCTCAGAACAGTGCGGATAAAGTTTCGGGCGCTTATACCGGCGAAGTTTCTGCGGCTATGGTAGCATCCACAGGCGCTGGCTATGTAATTCTAGGGCACTCCGAACGCCGTACATATTACGGTGAAACAGACGCTACCCTGAAAGAAAAAGTGTTGTTGGCCTTGGCCAATGGTTTAACTCCCATATTCTGCATCGGCGAAGTATTGGCCGAAAGAGAAGCCGGAAAACAAAACGAAGTGGTAAAAACCCAAATCGAAAACGCGCTGTTCAACCTCTCAGCCGAAGAATTCGGCAAGATTGTTATCGCTTACGAACCTGTATGGGCTATCGGCACCGGAAAAACAGCCAGTCCGGCACAAGCACAGGAAATGCACGCGTTTATCCGTCAAATTCTTGCCGGCAAGTATGGCAAAGAAGTGGCAAACGATACATCCATTCTTTATGGTGGTAGCGCCAATGCATCCAATGCAAAAGAATTGTTCTCGAATCCCGATGTGGATGGCGGTTTAATTGGTGGAGCTTCTCTGGATGTGGAGAAATTCTTACCTATTATCGAAGCATTTTAATTTATTACAATACCATAAGGAACTGTCTCAAAAGACTGTCATCCCGTGTCAAGCACGGGATGACAGCCTTTTGAGACAGCCCCTTATCTACCTCACAAAAAGTTTGCTTTATGAAACAATATGGGTGTCTTCTTTTATTTTTTCTGTTTATTGGCAGCAATATATGCGCTCAAAAAACAATAATAACCGACCTCAATACCACCAAAGTTGGTCAGGGGAGTGTAAATATATATGAAGATGGGTCCATATCGGGATTGATTGGTCATAAACCCTCATCCAACGAAGGGCCAATAAATCAGGAAGTACATAACACCGAAGTTACTACCCCCGATTCAACGCTTGTAAGAACAACGTATAAAGAAGTTACCGGGTACAAAATACAGGTGTTCTCGGGCAATGATCAGCGGAATTCAAAGAGAGAAGGCGAGTCGAGAAAAAGTTTGATGCAGAATGCCTTCCCCGATATGGAAGTCAATCTAACGGTCAATCCTCCCGTTTGGCGTCTTCGGGCAGGCAACTTCAGAACCTACGAAGAAGCTTTTCAGGCTCTCAATGATCTGAAAAATGCATTCCCTTCGTTTGCGCGCGAAATGCAAATTGTGAAAGCCTTAGTAAGATTACCTATTTATTAAAAATAAAAACGCAGGAAATTGATGTCGGCACAGGAAAAAGTTACAGCGGAATTAATCAATCATTACAAAGAAATTATCCGGCTATTGGGCGAGGATGTCAGCCGCGAAGGCCTTCTTGACACGCCTGAAAGAATTGCCAAATCCATGCAGTTCCTGACGAAAGGATATGCTGAAAACCCCGAGGAAATTCTACGGAAAGCCTTATTCAAAGAAGATTACAGGCAGATGGTCATCGTTAAGGATATTGATTTCTATTCGTTGTGCGAACACCACATGCTCCCGTTTTGGGGCAAAGTGCATGTGGCCTATATTCCCAATGGCTACATCACCGGATTGAGTAAAATTCCGCGCGTGGTGGAAGTTTATGCCCGTCGGTTGCAGGTGCAGGAACGGCTTACCTTACAAATCAAAAACTGCATACAAAACACATTGAATCCGCTTGGCGTAATGGTCGTTATCGAAGCCCAACACATGTGCATGCAAATGAGAGGCGTAGAAAAACAAAACGCCATAACAACAACCTCCGATTTTACAGGAGCCTTTAACCAGGCAAAAACCAGGGAAGAATTTATTAGTTTGGTGAAAGGGAAGTAGGTATTTTAGATTTAAGGCTGAAAGCCTTTAATAACCTAGCCCAATGCAGCGCGTTGGGAAAAATTTACAGCCCGGCAACAGATGCCCGACCTTCACCTAAGGCGTTGGAGGCTGTGTAAAAAGTCTGTCATCCCGTGCTTGACACGAGATCTCCTAGCAAACATCAGCTGAATGTCAGGAGATTGCGGGTCAGAGCCCGCAATTGGAGCAGAGCGTAAATCGGCCTGAGCCAATGACAACCTCAGAAAAAGACTTTTTACACAGCCTTGTTGCCATTGGGCTGGGTTATTAAAGGCTTTCAGCCTTAGCCTATCCGTCTTTCTTTCATGCGTTTGCCTTTCGGGGTAACAGGCTGATATTAGTGTTTTTCACGCATTTTAGTCTGCATAAATAAATTCAACAGTAGGTTAATTAAAAAATAAGTAGTTACTTTGTCGTCAAAATAACGAAATAGTCAAAAAATAAACATAAAATATATTATATCAAAAACTTATGGCACAGGAAGATGTTTTTAAGAAAATAGTTTCTCATTGTAAAGAATATGGATTTGTATTCCCGTCGAGCGAAATATACGATGGCTTGGGCGCTGTATATGATTACGGACAAATGGGAGTTGAGCTTAAAAATAATATCAAGAAATATTGGTGGGACAGCATGGTTCTTCTCCACGAAAATGTAGTGGGTATTGATTCGGCTATTTTTATGCACCCCACAATATGGAAAGCATCGGGACACGTAGATGCCTTCAACGACCCTTTGATTGACAACAAAGACAGTAAAAAACGCTATCGCGCCGATGTCCTGATAGAGGAACACTTGGCAAAAATAGACGATAAAATAAACAAAGAAGTAGAAAAAGCAGCCAAGAAATTCGGTGAAACTTTCGACGAAGCCATGTTTCGCGAAACAAACCCGAGGGTGAAGGAGAATGAAGTCAAAAAGGAAGAAATTCACACCCGTTTTGCCAAAGCGCTAAACGATAGCAATCTGGACGAACTTCGCCAGATAATAATCGACTGCGAAATAGTTTGCCCCATCAGCGGCACCAAAAACTGGACGGAAGTCCGCCAGTTCAACCTGATGTTTGCCACCGAAATGGGCTCTACTGCCGACGGCGCCATGAAAGTGTATCTTCGCCCCGAAACGGCACAGGGTATTTTTGTAAACTTCCTGAATGTACAAAAAACCGGTCGCATGAAGATACCGTTTGGCATTGCACAGATTGGTAAAGCTTTCCGAAACGAGATTGTGGCGCGTCAGTTTATATTCCGTATGCGCGAATTTGAACAAATGGAAATGCAGTTTTTTGTACGTCCGGGTGAAGAACTCGACTGGTTCAGGCAATGGAAAGAAACACGGATGAAATGGCACAAATCGCTTGGTTTCGGCGACAAAAAATACCGTTTCCACGACCACGAAAAGCTAGCCCATTACGCCAATGCCGCTACCGACATCGAGTTTGAGATGCCATTCGGATTCAAGGAAGTGGAAGGTATTCACTCGCGTACCGATTTCGATTTGAGCAGCCACGAACAATATTCGGGAAAGAAAATGCAATATTTCGACCCCGAACTGAATAAATCATATACGCCCTACGTTATCGAAACCTCCATTGGGGTTGATAGGATGTTTTTATCCACCATCTCGGCTTCGTACAGCGAAGAAACTTTGGAGAATGGCGAGACACGAGTGGTACTGAAATTCCCGGCGCCACTGGCGCCAATCAAACTAGCCGTTTTACCCTTGGTGAAAAAAGACGGATTACCCGAAAAAGCCCGCGAAATTGTGGATGCGCTCAAATTCGATTTCAAATGCCAATACGATGAGAAGGACAGTATCGGAAAGCGTTATCGCCGTCAGGATGCTATCGGAACACCCTATTGCGTAACAGTTGATCACCAAACCCTGGAAGATGGCGCCGTTACCATCCGCTACCGCGACACCATGGAACAGGAACGCATCGCTATCGGCGACTTGCAGAATCTCGTATCGGAAAAGGTAAATATTAAGAGCTTGTTGAAGAATTTGGGGTAAGAGTGCAACCATTTATTATAACAAAAAAGCTGAATCTTTCCGATTCAGCTTTTTTGTTTGTTATATCGCCTCCAACAGCAATTGCTTAAACCTGTCAAATGTTTTCGGTAACTCCACATTTTGTTTAACGCCTTTCATAAACACCTGCAATTTTTCGGGAATACTTATTTTTTCGGCCAGAATGCCTTCTACTGTTTCCAAAAATTTGGCAGGATGGGCTGTTTCCAGGAATATGCCTGTTTCATTCTCGTTCAATCCGTCTTTCAGCGCCTGATAGCCACAGGCTCCATGCGGGTCGAGCAAGTAACCGGTATCTTTGAATGCCTTGAGGAGGGTTTTTCGTATCTCCTCATCGGTATAGGTGTAGCCGGAGATGTCGGCTGTTATGGCTGTATGCGAATGGCCGTACAAATCCAATATACGGGCAAAATTACTCGGATCGCCCACGTCCATGGCATTGGCAATGGTCTGAACAGAGGGACGGGGCTTGTATTCCCCTGTTTTCAGATATTGGAGGAAGATGTCGTTCCGGTTGTTGGCGGCAATAAACCGTTTCACCGGCAATCCCATTTTTTTGGCGATAAGTCCGGCTGTCAGATTGCCGAAATTTCCACTTGGAACGCTGAATACTACCTTGTTTGCTTTTCCTTGTGCCGCCAGCTGTGCGTAGGCATAAAAATAGTAGAACGCCTGTGGCAAAAAGCGGGCGACATTGATGGAGTTGGCCGAAGTAAGGTTTAATTTACTGTTCAGTTCGTCATCCAAGAAAGCGGTTTTAACCAATGCCTGACAATCGTCGAAGGCGCCGTCTATTTCTACTGCCGTAATGTTCTGTCCCAGTGTTGTAAACTGGCATTCCTGTATCTGACTGACTTTCCTCTTCGGGTACAGTACATATACATGGATGCCTTCAACGCCTAAAAAGCCGTTGGCCACGGCGCTGCCGGTATCACCGGAGGTAGCCACCAGCACTTTCACGTCTTTTTGTCCCTGCTTCTTGATAAAATAGCCCAATAAACGCGCCATAAAACGCGCCCCCACATCCTTGAAGGCCAGGGTAGGGCCGTGATAAAGTTCGAGGCTATAGATATTGCTGTCCACATGCACCAGCGGGGTATCGAAATTCAGGGTGTCATACACAATTTGTTTCAGGGTATCGCTTTCAATATCCTCGCCAAAGAAAGCGTCCGCTACCGTGTGGGCAATTTCCTGAAAACTCAGCTTGCCGATATTTTCGTAAAAAGAGGAAGGCAATACTTTTATCTTTTGGGGCATATACAAGCCTTTATCGGGCGCCAAGCCCTTCACAACAGCTTCCTGCAAAGATACGTCCGAAGCCTGTTTATTTGTACTGTAATAGTTCATATCGTTGCTCTTATTTTTCGAATAAAGTTTCCATAAATTGGCGGCCTTTCAGTAAGCCGTAGGCGCCTTTTGCCGATTCCACTTCATCATATACCTCTACGCTATCGGCATCGCCATTCGAGCGGTAGATGAGGAAAGGCACCGGTTTATTGGTGTGAGTTTTCAAGGCGCAAGGGGTTGGATGATCGGGCAGAACGGCAATGGTAATTGGTTCGTCCCAGTTCTTGGTGGCCTCGTAAATGGGCTTCACTGCCCGCGAATCGAGGTATTCTATTGTTTTTACTTTCAGCTCATAATCGCCCTCGTGCCCTGCTTCGTCGCTGGCTTCGATGTGCAGGAAAACAAAATCATCGGTCTTCAAAGCTTTGATGGCAGCCTGGGCTTTGCCTTCGTAGTTGGTATCGTAAAGACCGGTCGCTCCTTCCACATGAATGGGTTTCAGACCGGCATACACACCGATACCCATAATTAAATCGACAGCCGAAATAGCCGATCCGTTTTTTATGCCAAACAGTTCCTGCAATGTTTGCATCTGAGGACGGTAACCCGGCGACCAGGGCCAAATGCTGTTGGCAGGGTCTTTCCCTTCGGCTATGCGTTTCAGGTTCACGGGATGATTTTTTAGCAGTTCCTGCGATTTCAGGATAAGGGCGTTTAAATAATCGGCGGTCGCTTCTGCTTTCTTGTCAGTGGCTTTAATCAGCACATCCTCGAACGGTGTTCCGGGGACGTCGTGCGGGGGAGTACACTCCAGATTCTTGTCGCCGCCTTTCAGTTTCAGCAAGTGGCGGTACGAAACACCCGGATAAAAGCTTACTTTTCCGTCATTCAGCTCTTTATCCAAGAACAGAATCAATTCTTTGGCCTCTTCGGAGGTGATATGACCTGCCGAATGGTTTTTTATCTTGCCGTCTTCCACACAAATCAGGTTGCAGCGCATCGCCATTTCATCGACAGCAATGTCAATCCCCATACTGGCAGCTTCCAGCGAGCCTCTACCCTCAAACACTTTGGGTACATCGTAGCCCAAAACCGAAAGGTTGGCGATTTCGCTACCCGGTTTAAATCCCGCCGGAATAGTGTCCAGCAATCCGCTTTTTCCTTTTGCCGCCAGCAAATCAATAGTAGGTTTTGCCGCCACCTGCAAAGGAGTTTTGTTCCCTAACGCTTCGATTGGCTCATCAGCCATCCCGTCGCCTAAAATTATTATATATTTCATTGTTCAGAATAGTTATATGTTTTATTTATAAAAGAGCTTCAAATCAGGAAATTCGATGAATTAGACATCTATGCAACTAGCTTTACTAACGTATCCGGTTGATGTCGTTGACTCCACTTCACTACATCTGCACCTTTGTTTTCAAGAGCCCCAATATATTCCGGTTTCAATTCTTTTTCAATATCGTTTATAATAGCTAATCCTTTTAATTGTTTCCCAGATACTTTTTCTCTTGCTACTTTAATATCCTCCCATCCAAACAAAAAAGTTGGGACATTCATTTTATTGAGAGAATTAAATGATTTAATAACCAATTCATTTTGTTTTCCTGCAATCTGAAAATCAAATGTGAATTCTATTCCGGTGCTGCCCTTAGCAATAAACTGAGGTGTATAGATGATATTTTGCTCATCAAGAAAGCCTCTTACATCTTCTCTGAATAAAGAAGATACTGTGTGTTTTGCTAACATTGCCATATCCGATATTTCAGAAATAGCACATAATAAATTGTGCTTCTTTTGATTGAAATCTTTTTCGGACCCTTTAGTTTGAAGCTCATCATTGTTGTACAATTCTATTCCATAATTTAACAGAATCATATCAAACCATTCTTTTCTTTTTGGTGATTGCATAAGAGATGCGCCTACGAGCTTTAAGTTAGAAAGTGTCTGACCATCGTCCGACAATATTATTCTGTCATTATCCAGTTTGATGTAAATCTCAATATTGTCGTTGAATAGCCCTAAAAAAGGTGTAGTTATAGCATACCATCCTGTTTGCTCGTTTTTAGATACCTGTGTTTTATCTCGAAGCCAATTGTAATATTCGGCTATACTGTTATTAATCCAATTATCATTCATAGAAGTAATGTATTTATGGTTATAACTGTTTCTACACTTATAGCTTTTGCAAATAATCTAATTATGTTTGCAAAGGTAGCATTAAAATTATTTTCATCTATTTCTTTAATTTCAAATTCGTCATCTGTCAATGGAATAGCCCATGCAAGAGGCTGATACCCTTGAATATAATAGTGAATATGGCTTTGAACTAATTGTATTCCGGCATACGGATGAAATTTTTCAGGAGTATATTCATTAATTGTTTGTGGGTTTGTATGGCCTCTATTATAATCAATACGTAGCAACCCTATTTTACTATCATCTTCTTGTAAATGCAAACTAATGCGCAATGAATCTTTGGAACCTTGTTCTATTTGCCATAAAAAAGTAAACTCATTATCAATCTCAGAACTTAATTCGAAGCGTTTTTTAAAAGGAAATATTTGATTAATAGCTATCTGTGATAACAATTCACCTTCTTCACCTATAATTTTCTTGGGTAATTTCAATAGATAATCTGCCTGTTCGTTTGTTATATTCATATTGATCAATTTGTTATTAACTCCCTTTCCAGTATTCCGTTCACTTTCAATCTTATCACTTCAATACTTTCCAACACATCGTTTTGCTCTCAATTTTTCAGAGTTTCGAGATTATATTTAATTTATAAATTCATTAATAATAAACTTTAAACTTTCACCGCACATTCGCAATACTGATAATATCGGCAAAAACGCCTGCTGCGGTTACGGTGGCTCCGGCTCCGTAGCCTTTGATAATCATTGGATACTCGTTGTAGCGCTCGGTGGTAATTTGGATAATGTTGTTACTGCCTTCGAGGTCGTAGAAGGGGTGGTTCGATTCTACCTCTTGTAGTCCGGCCTCGCAGGTTCCGTTTTCGTATTTTGCTACAAACCGCAGGCGTTTACCTTCATTTTCCAGTTTCTGACGGCGGATTTCAAATCCGGCATCCTGTTCGCCGATTGTCGCCCAAAATTCATCGAGGCTGCCATCGAAGTACTTTTGCGGGATGAACAGTTTTTTGTTTACATTGGCTTGTTCAACGGCATGACCGGCTTCGCGCGTCAGGATAACCAATTTGCGGATAACGTCCGTGCCGCTCAGGTCGATGCGCGGGTCGGGTTCGGCAAAACCTTCTTCCTTGGCCATCCGAATGGCTTGGCTAAAGGGTATCTCCTTGCTCATGGTATTGAAAATATAATTCAATGTGCCCGAAAGAACCGCCTCTATCTTAATTATTTTATCGCCCGAATTTATCAGGGAATTCATCGTATTTATAATGGGTAATCCTGCGCCGACATTCGTTTCAAAGAGAAATTTCACATTTCGTTCCCGGGCGGTATTCTTCAGTTTCAGGTAGTTTTCGTAACTCGACGAAGCGGCTATTTTATTGGCCGTAACCACCGAAATATTTTTGGACATCAAATCGCCATACAAGCCCGCAATTTTTTCGTTGGCTGTACAATCCACGAACACCGCATTGAATATATTCATATCCAGTATCTTATCCCGTAAAATCTCCGGCGAACTGGCGATGCCTTGCTTGTCCAGCAATTCGCGGTAATTGTCCAGATTAATGCCGTCTCTGCAAAACAAGGCTTTTTGTCCCCGGGCAACCCCCACCACATTCAGCTTGAGGGCAAATTGCTCCATGAGTTTCGGCTGCTGTTGCCTGATTTGCCCAATCAGGTTGCCACCCACCGTTCCGATGCCAACAATAAAAAGATTCAAGACCTTGTATTCCGACAAAAAGAACGAATCGTGTATCGAATTCAATGCCTTTCGGAGATAGATATTTTTTATGACGAACGAAATATTCACTTCCGATGCTCCCTGGGCGCAAGCCACAACACTAATCCCTCCGCGACCCAATGTCTCGAACAACTTGCCCGCAATGCCGGGCGTATATTTCATATTTTCGCCGACAATGGAAACAGTCGCCAAATCGCCTTCCGACAACACACGGTTGATGCTGCCCAGCGAAATTTCGTGTTCAAATTCGGTTTCGAGCACCGATACGGCCAAATCGGCATCTTCGGCGCTAACCCCGATGGATGTGCTGTTTTCGGAGGAGGCTTGCGAGACCAAAAATACGCTGATACCGCTATTGGCCAATGCACGGAATATCCTGTAATTCACGCCTATAATGCCCACCATTCCCAGTCCTTGCACGGTTATCAGGCAGGTGTTGGGGATGGACGAAATGCCCTTTATCAGCGACTTGCCTTTTTTGGGCACAATGTCGTTGGAGATAAACGTGCCGGGCGCTGTAGGGTTAAAGGTATTCTTTATTCGAATGGGAATATTCTTGTTGTAAACCGGGAAAATAGTCGGCGGATAAATAACCTTGGCGCCAAAGTTACACAGCTCAGTAGCTTCAGTAAAAGTCAAATAATCAATTACATACGCACTGCTTATTACTTTGGGGTCGGCGGACATAAACCCGTCCACATCCGTCCATATCTCCAGCACACCGGCATTGAGGGCGGCGGCAAATATGGCGGCGGTATAGTCCGAGCCTCCGCGACCCAGATTGGTGATTTCGCCTTTCGTCTTGCAACTGGAAATAAATCCGGCCACCAAAACTTTGTTTGAAGAGGTCGTAAATGCCCGCTGAATAAGTTCGCTCGACAGTTCAATATCGGGCGTATGCTTACCGAATGAGGTATCGGTTTTTATCAATTGCGTGGCATCCAGCAACTGAAAATCGCTGAACACATAACTGGCCGCCAGAGACGATAACCGTTCGCCATAACTGACAATTTTATCGGAAGTGCGAGACGATAAATCGTTGATTAAGAATACACCCTTGAATATATTCTGAAGTTCGTCCAGCAACAAATTTACTTTTTCTTTCAGCGATTGGCTATCCTGAGCGCTCAAGCCCAGGCCGTCGATAAGCTGAATGTGATATTGCACAATTTCGGAAAACGATTGTTCGTAAACGCTATCCCCCAGGGCCGCTTGTTCTGATGTCAGTAGCAGTTTATCCGTTATGCCGCCGAAAGCTGAAAGGACCACGACAACAGACTCTTTTTCGGAATCTACTATTCTTTTTACATTCAACAAGTTGATGGACGATCCGATAGAAGATCCTCCAAATTTCATTACTTTCATCGGTTTCATAACTTTTTGATAAATATACCTCGCAAAGGTAATTCTTTTTATCTATCTCTACAACACCAGTCCGGCTTTCCCTTGCCTGATAATTTCGATTTCGATTCCGGTGCAATCCACTACTGTCGAAGCCTCAATCCCGCCATATCCGCCGTCGATAACAACGTCTACCACTCCCTGGTATTTCTCAAAAATCAATTCGGGGTCGGTGGAATATTCTATCATTTCGTCCTCATCTTTTATGGATGTGGTCATGATAGGATTCCCCAAACTGTCCACCAATTCGCGGATAATATTGTTGTCGGGCACGCGGATGCCGACCGTTTTCCGGTTTTTATATATCTTGGGCAAGGAGGAAGTGGTGTTCAGAATAAAGGTAAAAGGCCCCGGCAGGTTCTTTTTCATCAGCTTGAAAACAGGCGTATCCACTTTCGCATATTCGCTGATATTGCTTAAATCGTAACAGATAATCGACAGATTGCTTTTTGCCGGATTGATGTTCTTTATCTTGCATATTTTCTCCACAGCCCGCACATTCAGTGCGTCGCAACCAATGGCATACACGGTATCGGTAGGGTAAATAACCAGCCCGCCATCGCGCAATATTTCTACAATTTTGCCGATTTCCTTCCGGTTCGGGTTCTCGGGATAAAGTTTTATAAACATGGCAATAAAAATTGGTTCAAAGTTTAAAGTTTCAGGTTCAAAGCTTATTGTAGGGGGCTGTCTCAAAAGTATTTTTGAACGCAAATTACGCGAATTATCGCAATTTATTTATTATTGAAATTCAATTAGATAAGAAAAAGATAAGTGGCTTATTTGCGTAAATTTGTGTAATCTGCGTAATTCGCGTTCTTTTTAGACAGTCCCGTATTATTTTTAGACAGCCCCTTACAAAAGACCTCTATATCCCATTACTTAGTCGGCAAATGTAGCAAATCAAAAATAAAAACAGGCAAAATGTGGAGAATTTCTTAGCTGTTTGTCTAAAAGGCTATATTTGTAGTGTTAAAGAGCAAAACCGAATGAAACTGAGAAAATTTACTTTAATCCTTGCTTGTTTCCTGCTGGCTGTAACAGGTTTTGCACAAATCGGCACATGTGCGCCAACCTTTCGTGGAGTTTAAACGATGGCACACTGACCATTAGCGGTACTGGGGTAATGACGGATTATGAATTGGAATACGCTCCATGGTATAGTTATCGTGCCGATATTACGACTATAGATATACAAGATGGAGTAACACAATTGGATATGGCGCTTTTCAGGGTTGTTCGGCTTTGCTAAGTGTTACTATCCCGGATGGCATTTCAACAATTGGCGAAGGCGCTTTTTTTGAATGTTCGGATTTGACAAATGTTGTTATCCTCA
>NZ_BAAHWV010000049.1:0-17046 GCF_054601255.1 Viscerimonas tarda
TGCTAAGCAATGGAGGGCTGCAAGCCGGAATACAAGTAGGACTTAATGGTATCGGTAACTTGGCTGATGGCCACAATTTCTTTGATAATTGGTACTGGTCTGCCGGAATGGGCTTCGCCAGTGGGGCGATTTCGGGCTATAATTTGGCACAGGCTGGCGGAAGAAATTATTGGTGGGGAAATGAAGTACAGTATGGACGGACACCATGGTCGTTTTTCACTTCTGAAATGCCTTACAAGACAATTAATTTCCCCGTAAACAATGTGGGATCGCTGAAGCCAAATGATTGTGTGCCGACAACTCTTTTAGAAAATAGTGATTATTTTGGAGGTAACCTGACCTATGAACAAGCTGTTATTGATTCAAAATATCAAGAGGGGATAGGAGCAGGAACCAATAGAACAATAGACAAAGAGATACTTGCAAAACGCTTTCGGTTTACGGACATGGGTACTGCTGGATTATCAGATCCTGATTGGGTAAAACAAAATATTAAAGATGCTGGAGCACTAGTTAATGTAAATATGAAGCAGTCTACTAATAGACACAGTGATGTTCTACGCTCTGTCAGGTATTATCATTCCGGAAAAGTTGAATTACAATTCAGAATAGGCAGTTACAACCTAAAATCAGTCAATAAAGACTGGCGGTTTTATTTAATAAGAGGATTGAAATGAAAAGAGTATTTGTATTACTACTGTTTAATAGCATGATTTGTTTTGGATTAAGCAGCCAAAACTTGATACGACAGATTGACAGTATATATCAGTCGCTTGATACTATTTCCTACTTTGAGAATATGATATTGTCTTTTAAAAATTATGAAGAAAACATTGCAAAGGAATGGGACGATTTAATGGTAGAGTTCTCAATAGAAAGAGGAGACAAGTTAAATATGGATTCTTTGCATAGAGTGTCTTTCCTCCGTGTAAAAGAACGATGTGATGATTTTATTGCGCAAACTAGTAATACAATCCCCGTGTTTGTTTTGAATTTAGTAGTTAAGAAAGACGGTATTGATGATAAAAAAATAGTTCTCGAAACTGATACAGGCAAGCTAAACTTTAATCTTTTTTATTTGGGGGGAAATTATAAGGGGGATTTTTATGTTTATACTAGTAATGGAGAATATAGTTGTCATGATTCACGTTATATAGCTTTTGCACCAAAATTGGGAAGAAACGCGCCCAAAGCATTCAAAAAAATTATGCGAAAATCCCCTAAACATTTATTGTATTGTTATCAGCTTGAATATATGAATACGATTCTATATCTGCTAAATAACAAAATATATGTTTATCGAATTATTCAGATGGAAGAATATGAATTATATGAATATCTACAAAAGTTCGGCAGTATTATTAAGAGGAATGTACTAAGCCGATAACGGAGAAATTTTTTCGTTTCATTTTAAAGACGGTATTGGGCAAGGGCATGCAGATAATGTGAGAGGGTTGAGAGTATTTCTTAATAATCCAGCGAAGAATACCCTGATATTCAGGCAAGGGAGCTATAATTATAATGCCGTGAATAGCGACAAGATTAGATTTAATATTTTTCGCATATTTTAATGTCGTATTATGAAACAGTTAAAAATAGTGACAATACTGCTTTTATGCAGTATGTTATATGCTTGTCCTGATAATGAAAACGGCCATCGTTACATTACTATAATAAATCAATCCGATAAAACAATTGTTTGGCAACCTCAAATGACTAGGATTGGTATAATAGATGTGCAATCTAATTGTAGTGGTAGGAGTGTTCACAGTAATTCATCATACAAGTTTAATTATGATGATAGAGGAAATACTTGGGAAACAGAGCTAAATACTCATTATTTGCAAATTACGGTGATGGATGCCGAAACTTATGATAAATATATAGCTGAACCTTGCGACACCATCCGCAAGTATGTACCAATATTACATTGTTACCAGCTAACATTGGAAGATTTGAACAGATTAAATTGGACAGTAACGTATCCGTAATAAGAAAAAACACTATCTTAGCAAAGTAAAAAAGCGTTCTTTAAAGAAGTGTTCACAAAGACCACCTGGGCAGCATAATAAAGCTCACCGAAAGCAATGGCACGGAGGTATTCAAAGCCAGCTACGATGCCTGGGGCAAGCAAACCATCACCAACAACACCTTTAAGTTCTACCGCGGCTATACCGGCCATGAACACTTGCCGGAGTTTAATCTGATTAATATGAACGGGCGGGTGTATGACCCTGTGCTGGGACGGTTTTTAAGTCCTGACCCTTATGTTCAGATGCCGGATTTCAGTCAGAATTTTAATAGATATACTTATTGCTTGAATAATCCGTTTAAGTATGTTGACCCATCGGGGGAAATCGTCTGGTTTGTACCTGTGATTATCGGGGCTGTGATAGGTGCTTATTCCGGCGGCGTAATGGCCAATAGCGGACAATATAATCCAACCAAATGGGATTACAGTTCGGGAAAAACTTGGGGCTATATGCTTGGTGGCGCCGCTATTGGTGGTGTAAGTGGTTATTTAGGGGCAAGTGTTGCTTCCGGAGGCGGATTTATGGCAAATACAATGGGTATAATGGTTGGTTCTTCATTCAATTCTATGGGAATGGCAACATTAAGTGGAGGAAGTTTAACACCTTCAATAAGTTTCGGAGTCGCATCATATAATTTTGGAACAGGAAAATGGGGCTATCTTGGTAAAAAAGGGAACAAGTGGTATGAGGATGTGGGATATGGAGCGGGAGCTTTTGCAAATTTGGCAGATTTAGGGAAAGCAGGTAATTTACTCCTCAATACAGAAAAGAAAGATATTATCAATCATTCTGCAATTTTAGATGAGAACGGAAATACTATTATTTCTGAAGGTCCAGGCAAAAATTGGATTCAGCCAAAAGGAACAATTGACCATTATTTAAATAGATTTTTAGGCGGAAGTGGGGCAACTAATGAATATCCTGTTCACGGAGAGAATATGCCTATTAACAATGTAAATATCGCAACAATTAAAAACTATGGGAAAGTTCTTAATTTTCTAACAAAAAGAGGCGACGGAGTAGTTCCATATAGTTTTTTATATAGTTCATGTTCCACGCATACAGGTTTAGCATTAAATTTAGCAGGTATTCCAACTTTATTTTTACATCCATACACAGTACAAGCGTCTGTATGGGTGTGGAATGCAGGAATTACACCGGCGTTGATCAACAATTCATACTATTTGCAAAATTATAGATAACAATGAAACATTTTAAAAAAAGTATATTCATTATGACTGTGATGATATTATCATCCTGTTGTATTTCTAAAAAAAGTATGGGAAACTGTGAAATAAAGGAGGCGCTAAAGGTTGTTGAAAACAATGATTTATATTATATACATGTTAAGTTTAATAATTTCACTTCCAAAGAATCACGAGAAAGCCTTATAAAAGAAGAAATGAGAAATAGATTCCCATTAATTAGAAATAAGACTATACAGGTGGAAGAATATTTGGGGAAAATGTATAATGAATACAAATACGAAATAAAGATTGAATGAAACATTTAGTAATAACCCCTTTTGGCGCAAGTCTGCAACTTGTTCCTGAAATACAGGCGTTCCAACCTTATATTTGTTCCACCCGCATTCAGTTAATGGTTAGACAGTTAGGGATTTATTCAAGTCCGTATTTATATCAAATTCCATAAAACTGAAATAATATGAATAAATTATTAGTAATAATTTAATCCATCTCCAACCAATCATCGCTAAAATAATGCCACCGGCCAAGATTGCCAAGGCTATCCGTCCCGCCCAAATCTGGAACCAGTCGAAGCCTGTTTTTCCGTTCACCTCTTTCACCACAGGGTAGGGGCGTGGTATCGTGTCGGTGCGCAGAAGTGTATCGGTACGGATTTTTGTCGCTGTCCGGTAGCGGTACTTGTACATATATACCAGCTCCACAAATTGATACCCATTCAATAAACAGCTACTCTCACCCCAACAAAAAAAAGCGAAAAGCAAAGAATCCCCTCACTTTCCGCTTCTGATTATCACTTATTCAAATCACTTATTCATAACATCCACCTGTTGGCGAACCGATTCTTCGTGGATGGCTTCCAGTACTACGCGCATGAATTCGGGGTTCATGCCCATTTCGGTGGCTTGGGCGATGCGTTTGCTCAATATTTCATCGTAGCGTTCGGTTTGAACGATTAGCATGTTGTGCTCTTTTTTGAATGTTCCTATTTCGCACGATACACGCATACGTTTTGCCAGCAGTTCCAGCAGTTGGTCGTCCAGCTGGTCGATTTGGTTACGCAGATTCGACAGGTCTTCGGTCGATTGTTTGCCGTCGCGAATAACAATGGCTTGCAAAATTTCTTTCAATCGGGATGGCGTTACTTGTTGATCTTTATCGCTCCAAGCGGCGTCGGGATTGCAATGCGCCTCAATAATCAGCCCATCATAGTTCAAGTCCATTGCTTGCTGAGACAGGGGCAGGATGAGGTCGCGCTTTCCGCCAATATGGCTGGGGTCGCAAAGCAGCGGAAGATCGGGGTAACGTCTTTTCAATTCTATCGGAATATGCCATTGCGGAAGATTGCGGTATATTTTTTTGTCGTAAGAGCTGAATCCGCGATGAATAGCGCCCAACTTGGTCAGTCCTACATTACTCAAGCGTTCCAATGCGCCAATCCACAATTCGAGGTCGGGATTCACCGGATTTTTTACCAGCACGGGAATATCCACCCCTTGCAAGGCTTCGGCAATTTCCTGAACGGCAAACGGGTTGGCTGTTGTACGGGCGCCTATCCACAACAGGTCGATGCCGTATTTCAAGGCTTCGTAAACATGCTTTTGGGTGGCTACCTCGGTCGAAACATACATGCCTGTTTCTTGCTTAACCCTTTTTAGCCAAGCCAGTCCTTCGCTTCCGATACCTTCAAAGCCACCCGGTTTTGTACGGGGTTTCCAGATGCCGGCACGTAAAATTTTAATTCCATCGGCAGCAAGTTGTCTCGCTGAATTCATCACTTGATCTTCGGTTTCCGCGCTACAAGGCCCTGCGATTACCATCGGGCGCTTAGCGTCCACTCCGGGCAATAAAATCGATTCTAATTTCATCTTTTTTCTATTTTTAATTGTTATTTATTTCTTTAATTCTGTTTAATGCTTCCTTCAACATGGTTTCGCTGCAACACAGCGAAATCCGTATGTAACGCTCGCCCTTGCTCCCGAATATGAAGCCGGGCGTAATAAACACATGGGCGTCGTACAATACTTTGTCCGATAGTTCTTCGCTGCCTTTGTATGCTGCCGGAATTTTTCCCCACAGAAACAGTCCGACCTGATTTTTATCATACACACAACCCAGGGTCTCCATTATAGCCTCGGCATAGTGGCGGCGGGTGCGGTAAATGCAGTTCATTTCATCGTGCCATTCCTTCGGATTATGCAAGGCCTCTACGGCTGCCAGCTGCATTGGCTTGAACTGTCCGCTATCAATATTGCTTTTCACTTTCAACACCCATTGCACAAATTGCGCGTTTGAAGCCAGCATCGCCATACGCCAGCCGGGCATGTTGTGCGATTTACTCATCGAGTTCAGTTCGATGCAAATGTCTTTGGCTCCTTCTACTTGCAGAATGCTCAGCAGCTCGTTGTTCAGTATAAAGCTATACGGATTATCGTTCACAATAACTATGCCGTGTTTTTTACCAAAAGCGACCAAGTTCTCGAAAAGCGTCCTCGAGGCTTTTGCGCCGGTGGGCATGTTCGGATAATTGACCCACATCAGCTTCACATTGCTCAAATCCATTTTCTCCAATGCCTCAAAATCGGGTTGCCATGCGTTGTTTTCGTTCAGTTCGTAGGTTTTCACATCTGCCTGAACCAATTTGCTGACAGAGGTATAGGTCGGGTAGCCCGGATTGGGTACCAGCACGCCATCGCCCGGATTGAGAAATGCCAGCGAGATGTGCAAAATACCTTCTTTTGAACCTATCAGGGGTTGGATTTCGGTATTCGGGTTCAAGTCCACATTGTACCATTTTTTGTACCAATCGGCAAAGGCTTTCCTTAGTTCGGGAATGCCCACGTATGGTTGGTAGCCGTGCGTATCGCTCCGCTTGGCCGATTCGGACAATACCGAAATCGTTTGTTCCGATGGCGGCAAATCGGGGCTGCCAATACCCAAGCTAATCACATTTTTTCCGGCTGCATTCATTTCTGCTATTTCTTTCAGCTTGGTCGAAAAATAATATTCGCTTACTGTATTTAACCGGTCTGCTGGTTTTATTTGTTTCATAAAATCAATTTAAAATTTAAGCCCCCTAATCCCCCGTGGGGGGACTTCTGAGCCTCCCCTGCGGGGAGGTTGGAGGGGCTTTAATTATTTACTTTACACTCTGTCGTCCCTCGGGATAATCGCCCAATACTTTCAATTCGCTGATGAGCGGGCGGATAGCATCCAGCGACTGTTGATACCGTTGATAATCGTCGAATTTCAAGTCCACATAAAACTGGTATTCCCATTCGCGCCCGATAATCGGCAACGATTGTATTTTAGTCAGGTTGATGCCGTAGAACGAAAAAACAGACAGCACTTTCGACAAACTCCCTTCGGAATGCGGCAAGGTGAACACGATAGATGATTTGTTCAGCGGTTCGTCTTTCTGTATTTCTTCGGTCATCCATTTATTGGCAAAAATAAGAAAGCGGGTAAAATTGTGTTTATTCGTTTCAATTCCACTCGCTAGCACATCCAAGCCGTATATTTCGGCAGCCCTTCGGCTACAAATTGCAGCGCAAGCTTTCAACTGCCCGTCTGCAATGTCCTTTGCCGCCAAAGCGGTATCTTCGTGTTCCACAACTTTCACTCCGGGAAGCGTGTCGAGGAATTCAACGCATTGCATCAACGCTATCGGATGCGAAGCAATTTCTTTGATGTCGTGAATAGTTTGCCAGGGTAAAGCGGCAAGGCAATGCGAAATACGTTGCTTAAACTCGCCCAGAATGGGGAACTTATTCTCCTTAAGCAATTCGTAATTAGCCAACAAGCTACCGGCAATTGTATTTTCGATGGCCATGATGCCAATGATGCTTGGGTCTTTCTTTATTGCCGTAAAAATGTCTTTGAAAGTTATGCAGGGGATTATTTCCACTTCTTCTCCCTCAAAAAAGTTTTCGGCAGCAATGCCATGGTATGCACCCAATCCTCCCTGAATAGCAACTTTTCTCATTTTCTCCTGTTTTTTTAATTTTTGCACATAAAAAAATCCCGCCGGTTCCGACAGGATTTTATATTTCATTCAAATTTTTCATTTTCATTTTCTACATACAAAACCCTGTCTTACCTTGCTAAAAAAGTAAAAGTAAAAAAAGAAAAAGTATGTAAAAGAAAAACTCTTCATTGTTTTGTTCAATATTATGCTGCAAATGTAATGCTTTTTTATAAAAGACAAACACTTTGCCCATTATTTTTTAGAAAAAAAGAGAAATTGTAGGGGCAGACACAGGACAAAGGTATAAAAAAAGTTAGTACTACTGTTACGAATGAGATTCCTCCCTCTGGTCGGAATGACTCGCCTGTTAGTGATTTAAGGGATGAGGAAGCGGCGGCTTCGCCGCCGCTTCCTCATCCCCTCTCCAAAAAAGGAGACCGTCATTCCGACCAAAGGGAGGAATCTCCTGCTCATATCAGCAACTTTACCGAAAGACATAAGCAGTAAATTTTTCATGCGTTTACTCTGGTATTAAACCGTTTTCTATTGATATGTAAACCCGATGGGTTATGATTTAGAACTCTCAACCCTTATTCGTATTATACAATCAATAATAAAATTCGTATTTATCCGTATTCTCTGTGTAATTCGTGTGCTTTTATCGGTTCATCCTCTACCCGTTACAGGACGCCGTTACCCACGTATATGCCTTAAAACAAAAGTTTTTATCAAGAATCTTTGCGTATAAATTAAAAACTTATACCTTTGCGCTGTAAATATCGCTTTTGCGTAAGAACTGGGTAAAGCTACAATGTAATTGAGAATGCCAAAAATAGCGTTAATAACTGGAATAACCGGACAAGACGGTGCTTATTTGTCAGAGTTTCTAATAAAGAGAGGCTATGTTGTACATGGCATTAAACGGAGGGCATCCCTGTTTAATACAGACCGCATAGATCACCTGTATCAGGATCCGCACGAAGAAAGCAGGAACCTGATTCTTCATTACGGAGATATGACCGACAGTATGAACCTGACTCGCATAATAGGAGACATAAAACCGGACGAAATATACAATCTGGCAGCAATGAGCCATGTAAAAGTGAGCTTCGATACGCCCGAATATACAGCGAATGCCGATGCAATAGGTACTCTCAGGATTTTGGAAGCTGTCCGTTTATTAGGATTGGGCAATAAAACCCGTATGTATCAGGCTTCAACTTCGGAACTATATGGATTGGTTCAGGAAATTCCGCAAAAGGAAACAACCCCGTTCTATCCACGTAGCCCTTATGCTGTAGCCAAATTGTATGCATACTGGATTACTGTCAATTACAGGGAAGCGTATGGAATGCATGCCAGCAACGGTATTCTATTCAATCACGAATCGCCGCTAAGGGGCGAAACCTTTGTAACCCGTAAGGTTACGCGCGCTGTTTCACGTATTGCATTAGGATTGCAGAATAAAGTGTATATGGGCAACCTGTCGAGCAAACGCGACTGGGGGCACGCAAAAGACTATATTAAAGCAATGTACCTGATTCTTCAGCAAGATACACCCGACGATTACGTAATATCTACGGGTATTACAACAACCATCAGGGATTTCATAAAAATGGCTTTCCTCGAAGCGGGTATAGCTGTCGAATTTAAAGGCAATAACGAAAACGAAGAAGGATACATTGCCGCCGTTGATGAACCGGTATTTTCGAAGGTAGTAGGAGACATCTATCTGGAGGCTGTAAAGAAACGGGTAGGGGACGCTGTTGTAGGCGTTGACCCGGCTTACTTCAGGCCAACAGAAGTAGATATATTGATAGGAGACAACACCAAAGCCAAAACGAAGCTCGGATGGGAACCATCCTACGATTTAAAAGCTTTGTGTCAGGATATGATGCAGCACGATTTGGTTTTGATGAAGAAAGAAGAGTTCTTGAGAAAGGGCGGATATAAGATACTGAATTATTTTGAATGATTGATACTGGATCAAAGATATATGTTGCAGGGCATAACGGTCTTGTAGGTTCGGCTATTCTTAATGCCTTAAAAAAGAAAGGTTACACAAACTTTGTTTTAAGGTCGCACAGAGAGCTGGATTTGACGGATCAATCGGCGGTCGCTTCTTTTTTCAATACGGAAAAGCCCGATTACGTCATACTTGCAGCGGCAAAAGTGGGCGGAATTGTTGCCAATAATAGATACAGAGGACAGTTCATTTACGAAAATCTGATGATACAAAACAATGTTATTCATCATTCTTATTTGAATAATGTAAAAAAACTATTATTTTTGGGCAGTACTTGTATTTATCCGAAAGAGGCTCAGCAACCAATGGCTGAGGATGTGTTACTGACTTCGCCGTTAGAATACACAAACGAGCCTTATGCGATAGCCAAAATTGCGGGAATTAAGATGTGCGAAAGTTATAATTTGCAGTATGGTACAAATTATATAGCGTTGATGCCAACAAATTTGTACGGTCCGAATGACAACTTTAATTTGGAAACCTCGCATGTTTTGCCGGCAATGCTGCGGAAAATGCATTTGGGAAAATGTTTGGAAAATGACGATTGGGCTTCGATAGCCAAAGACCTTGATATTCGCCCTATTGACGGAATAAACGGGAAATCGGATAAAGACGAAATCCGTGCAGTTCTGTCTAAATACGGGGTTAAACAGGTAGAAGGCCATACCTCGGTGGAGATATGGGGATCGGGAAAGCCAATGCGCGAGTTTCTTTGGAGTGAAGAAATGGCCGATGCAACAGTATTTGTGATGGAGAACGTGAACTTTTTGGATTTAGCAAGCGTTATAGATAGTAGGGAAATTCGGAATACGCATATCAATATTGGTACGGGAACGGATATTTCTATAAAAGACGTAGCTAATTTAATTAAAAAGAAAGTCGGATTCTCCGGTGAATTGTTTTTTAATGCCGAAAAGCCTGATGGCACAATGAAGAAGCTGACAGATGTTTCGAAATTGAAGTCTTTGGGTTGGAATTATAAAATAGAAATAGAAGAAGGTGTAGAAAAAATATATAAATGGTACACTGAGTGTAAGAACTAGGAAAAAATGTTTAACTATAATTAAAAGTGATTATGAAAAAAGTAAGTTTACTTTTGTTTTTAAGTTTGGTCTTTATCTCTGCGATAGCGCAAAATGCTCAATCGGAAAAAAAGGCAGTTTTTGTAAGCGACAGTTTTTGGAGTAATTGGTTTATTGGAGCCGGCGCCAGAGGCAATGTATATCTTAATGGAGCTACCGGTAATGCAGATTTGCTTTCAACTCCTACTTTAGGAGGTGAACTGTTTGTTGGTAAATGGTTTAGCCCTGCTTTTGGAGCTCGTCTTACTCTTGAAGGCGGATCTTTGCATCCTTTCTACGATCATTTGAGTAATGACGTTGTGATGGGACATCAGGAATATGCTGGTGCACATGTTGATGCGTTATTCAATTTGACTAATGTATTCCGTGGTTACAACCCCGACCGTTTTTACAACTTTATCCCTTATGTAGGAGTCGGTGCTGCACATGGATTCAAACAAGAATGGAAATCTTGGAAAAATAACTCTATCACATTCAATGCCGGACTTTTGAATACATTCAGATTGTCTAGCAGACTTTCGGCTTATCTTGACATCAAGGCAAACTCTTTCGATGACCAGTTTGATGGTTATGTAGGTGGAGATATTAACTGGGATGCGCTGGCTAGCGGTTCTGTAGGTCTTACTTATGCATTTGGTAAATCAACTCAGTTTGTTGATGTAGCAGGTATCGATCCTTCTTTAATCGACGATTTGAATGCTCAAATCAATCGTTTGAGAGCTGAAAACGCTCAGTTGGCTAAACGTCCTGTAAGCTGTCCGGATGTAGCTCCGGCTCCGGCTCCAGCTCCTCAGGTATCTAACATCGTTGGTCCTGGTAACGTTGTATTCTTCCGTTTGAACAGCGCGAATATTGATAGCAACCAACAAATCAACATCTATAACACTGCTAAATATTTGAAAGATAACGCAGGCGCTAAAGTTAAAATCGTAGGTTATGCCGACAAAAAAACAGGTACAGCCAGCTACAACGATAAACTTTCTGAAAAACGTGCTAAGAACGTAGCTAAAGCGTTGATCGAAAAATACAACATCAGCAGCGACCGCGTGAAAGTAGAATGGAAAGGTTCTTCAGAACAACCTTATGCCGAAAATGCTTGGAATCGTGTTGCAATCTTCTTTGCAGAATAATCCCAAACAAAAATAAAATAAAAAAGGCTGCCCGATTTTTTCGGGCAGCCTTTTTTTTGCTTACAAGTAACCCCCTGCTTAAAGGCTTTCAGCCTATGCCTGCGGGCAGGTTTCAGGGCAAACACATGAAAAATTACTGCTTATGCCTTTCGATAAGATTGCTGATATGAGCAGGAGATTCCTCCCTTTGGTCGGAATGACTGTCTCCTTTTTGAGAGAGGGGATGCGGAAGTGGCGGCGAAGCCGCCACTTCCGCATCCTTTAAACCACCAATAGGCGAGTCATTCCGACCAAAGGGAGGAATCTCATTCGTAACAGTGGCGCTAACATTTTTCATGCGTTTGCCATAAGGTTGGGAGGGGCTTATAATAAAGTATATAAAATACACTCGTTGAAATAAAAAATGTGCTATATTTGGGTTCTAAACAAACCAAAGAAATATAATCGGACTTAAACAATTGTTAGCCAGATGAAAAAAACTATTTTTTATGCATTCGCCTCATTGCTTTCCATCTCAATGAGCCATGCCGGTAATACTACCCGCAACGAAATATTATTGGAGAAAAATTGGAAATTCTCGAAGGGTGATTACTCCGGCGCTATCCAGACGAATTTTAATGACAGTAAATGGGAACCGGTTGCCGTGCCTCACGATTGGGCTGTTTACGGGCCTTTTGACAAACAGAATGACTTGCAAGTAGTCGCCGTTACCCAAAACGGAGAAAAGCTGGCGTCGAGCAAAACCGGTCGCACAGGCGGTTTGCCTTATGCCGGAATTGGCTGGTACCGCACATCTTTCGATGTGGCAGGTTTTGATGCCGATAAAAATAATGTCAACCTTCTTTTCGATGGCGCGATGAGTGAAGCTCACATTTATGTCAACGGAAAGGAAGCCTGTTTTTGGCCATTCGGCTACAACTCCTTTCATTGCGATGTAACTGCTTTGTTGAATGTCGGCGGCAAGAACAATACGCTATCGGTGCGGCTCGAGAACAAAGAGCAGTCTTCGCGCTGGTATCCGGGCGCCGGATTGTATCGCAATGTGCATCTGATTGTTACCAACAAAGTGCATGTGCCCGTTTGGGGAACTCAGGTAACTACTCCGTTTATCTCGAAAGAATATGCTTCCGTCCGGCTAAAAACTACTCTGGCCAATGCCGATGGTGAAACCGTCAGGGTCCAAACCCAGATACTGGACAGGATGGGGAACATTGTAACACAGAAAGAGAACACGCAAAAAATCAATCACGGCAACCCGTTCGAGCAGAATTTTATTGTAAAAACCCCCGATTTATGGTCGCCCGAAACCCCAAATTTATACAAAGCTGTCTCAAAAATCTATCTGAAAGACCAGCTGATAGACGAATACGCCACCCGCTTCGGGATAAGGGATATAAAAGTAATTGCCGACAAGGGCTTCTTCCTGAACGGCGAGCGGCGGAAATTTCAGGGTGTTTGCAACCACCACGACTTGGGGCCTTTAGGCGCTGCTATCAATGTGGCAGCATTACGCCGTCAGTTGACATTGCTGAAAGATATGGGTTGCGATGCCGTCCGCACATCTCACAACATGCCCGCGCCCGAATTGGTAGAACTCTGCGACGAAATGGGCTTTATGATGATGATAGAGCCTTTCGACGAATGGGATAAAGCAAAATGCAAGAACGGATACCATCGCTTCTTTGGCGAATGGGCCGAAAAAGACATGGTGAACATGCTGCACAACTACCGTAACAATGCAAGCGTGGTGATGTGGAGCATCGGCAACGAAGTGCCTACACAGTGTAGCGCCGACGGTTACAAAGTAGCCTCTTTTCTTCAGGACATTTGCCACCGCGAAGACCCCACACGCCCCGTTACCTGCGGAATGGATCAGGTATCCTGCGTACTGGGCAATGGATTTGCGGCAATGCTTGACGTCCCCGGACTGAATTACAGAATCAACAGATACAAGGAAGCCTTTGAAAAACTGCCTCAGAATCTGATTCTAGGCTCCGAAACCGCATCGACTGTAAGCTCGAGAGGGGTGTATAAATTCCCTGTCGAGAAAAAAGCCAGCGTAAAATACGATGACCATCAATCTACCTCCTACGACTTTGAATACTGTAGCTGGTCGAACCTGCCGGACGATGATTTTGTATTGGCCGACGATTACGAATGGACGATGGGTCAGTTTGTGTGGACGGGCTTCGATTACTTGGGAGAACCTTCTCCTTACGACACCGATGCCTGGCCAAACCACAGTTCGATGTTCGGAATCATTGATTTGGCCAGTATTCCCAAAGACCGCTACTATCTATACCGAAGCATCTGGAACAAAAATGAAAGTACATTGCACGTGCTTCCTCATTGGACATGGCCCGGCAGGGAGGGGCAAGTTACGCCCGTTTTTGTCTATACCAATTATCCTTCGGCAGAGTTGTTTATCAATGGCAAGAGCTATGGCAAGCAAGCGAAAAATAATACCTCTTCGCAAAACCGCTATCGCCTGATGTGGATGGATGCTGTTTATCAACCCGGAGAGCTAAAAGTGGTTGCATACAACAACAAAGGCGAAATTGCCGGAGAAAAAACAGTCCGCACAGCAGGGAAAGCAGCCGCAATAGAACTCGTTGCCGACAAAACAACGCTGAGGGCTGATGGAAACGACCTGGCATACATCACGGTGAGAGTGGTTGATAAAGACGGTAACCTATGCCCCAACGATCAGCGATTAGTCAACTTTTCGGTAGCAGGCGATGGAAAATACCGCGCCGCCGCCAACGGAGACCCCACTTGTTTGGATTTATTCCACCTGCCCCAAATGCACGCTTTCAACGGACAATTAACAGCCATTGCCCAAGCCGGCGACAAAGAAGGCAAGCTGCTGTTTGAGGCTAAAGCCAAAGGATTGAAGAGCGCTAAAATTGAACTTTCGGTCAGAAAATAGAGATTTGTTATGAAAAAGTTTTTCCGGTGTATTAGGGCAAACGCATGAAAAATTTTACTGCTTAAGCCTTTCGGTAAAGTTTCTGATATGAGCAGGAGATTCCTCCATTTGGTCGGAATGACTCGCCTGTTAGCAGTTTAAGGGATGAGGACGTGGCGGCGAAGCCGCCACGTCCTCATCCCCTCTCCCAAAAAGGAGACAGTCATTCCGACTAAAGGGAGGAATCTTATTCGTAACAGTAGTACTAAATTTTTCATTGTTTGCGTGTTAAATTTTTTCATTATAAGCGCTTCCTTATTATATTTGTAAAAGTAAATCATAAATTAAAGACTAGATGAAACAGTTCAAATTACTATCAATCTGTTTGTGTTTTCTTATAACGGATAGTTTTGCACAACAATCCGGCGAAATAGTAAGGGTGGCATGTGTAGGAAACAGCATTACTGCCGGCTCCGGAATTAAAGACAGTAAAAAAGACGGTTACCCTGCCGTGCTAAACCAACTGCTTGGCGAAGGCTACGAGGTGAGGAATTTCGGCTTTAGCGGAAGAACCATGCTCAATAAAGGCGACCGTCCCTACATGAAGGAGCAGATGTTTAAAGACGCATTGAATTTTCAGCCCAATATAGTTGTAATCAGCTTGGGAACAAATGATACCAAACCTCAAAACTGGCAATACAAGGACGAATACAAAGGCGATATGACGGCCATGATTGACAGCTTCCTGCTTCTTCCGTCTCATCCCCTGATATATGTTTGCTATCCGCCGAAAGCATACGATGTGAAATGGGGCATAAACGACAGCATTATTGTTGCCGGTGTTATACCCCTTATAGACGAAGTAAGAACAGAGAAAGAAGTTCCGGTGATTGACCTTCATACGGCATTGAGCGATATGCCGGAAAATTTCCCCGACAAGATACATCCAAACGAAGCTGGAGCGATTGTTCTTGCCAAGGAAGTGTATAGAAAATTAACCGAATATACGAATACACTTTGTTTTCCGCATCCCCGCACCACACTGCCGTAAACCGGTGATAAAAGAACGGGGCTTATGAAACATTTCCATGTTCTTTCGAGAGGCTAACTAAAAAATAATATAGATTATGAAACAGACATTTATTTACAAAGAAAAATTTGCGTTCAGCTATTGCTATCCGGCAATCGTATTTATTGCTCTGGCCGTTTATGTGGGATTATTTAAGTATGGAATAAGCATTAAGAACCTGAGATTCTTGGAATATCCCAATAGTTTGTATGTCTTAATTGCCTGTGCTGCGGCCTTTATCGCGTATGCCTGTTATAAATTCAGCAGCGCAAGAACCTCAAGCGCCAATCCCAATCCGATCGAGGTAACAGAAACCGGTCTGAGTTTTCCGAAAGGAAAGGGCGAACGGGTCTCGGTTGATTTTGCCGATGTGAAAGAATTGTGGACTAAAACCGATGAAGATGCCGGTAAGCAAGCGATTATCTATACGCAAAACAAGGAACGCTACGAATTTAGCGAAGACCATTTTGAAAATGCCAACGAATTTTCTCGTTTTGCAACGCTCCTAGAGCAAAATTGTACGAATATAACGAACAGGTAGGAAGAATAATTTATCTCAACCACTCTTCCACCTTCCGTTTCTCCAAATAAGAATACACCCTCAGCAAAAAAGGGCATAGTCTGCCGACGGAGTAAAACAGGCGGAATATAAACAGGGGGAATACGTTCTTTTTGTCTTTCTCAATACCTTGTATAATGGCTTTTGCCACTTTTTCGGCGCTTTGAGCGGGATAGGGCAGGGGGGTGTTTGTTGCGTTTGCGGCTTTGTCGAAAAATGCGGTGCGTGTTGCCACCGGATAGACGCTTACAATATGCAGATTGGTTGGCGATTCGTACCGGTATGTTTGCATAAAGTGGTGCAAGGCTGCTTTGCTAGCGCAGTAAAGCGAATAGGCCGGAAGCGATACCAAACCGGCGCAGGATATAACCGACACAAAGCTTCGGGGCTTGCTGTTGTTGCTTAATGCCAGTTTTTCGAGCGAATAAACGGCTGAAAACACATTCAGCGAAAATATGTCTTTGATATGTTTCCAGTCGGGTTTGTCCAGTTTTTCGAGGTAGCCAAAACCTGCATTGGCGATGAACAGATCTATTTCGCAGCCTATACTCTTGGTGTATTCAAAAAGGGCGTCAACACCCTCCTGTGTACTTAAATCGGCGGCGAAAGGATATACTTGGCCGTTGTGCAGCGGAATATTCCCGGTATGCCTTGCCACAGCAACGATTTTTACGTCCTCGTATTGGGCAAGCATACCTAAAAGGACTTCCCCGATACCCGAAGAAGCCCCAGTAAGTACAATATTTTTTCCTTGTATATGCATCAGAAGCAGATATTCGCGGAACATAAGAACGCTAATTACGCAGATTACGCGAATTATCTCAATTTATATATTTTTTAGAGTCAGTCAATTCATAAAATTATTTGCGTAAATTTGCTTAATCTGCGTAATTAGCGTTCTTTTTGTGTTCGGATATTTCCTCCCATATTTCCGTATGTTCCGTAAGCCTTCGCTCCTCCGCATCTTGCCCAGTTTGCCCGCTCACCTTACCTTTGCCAAAAAAAAAGAAATGCACAAGCCAAGTAAACGCAGATTAAGTACAGAGGAAGGCTTCGCCATCATTGCG
>NZ_BAAHWV010000050.1:0-16634 GCF_054601255.1 Viscerimonas tarda
GCATTTTTCCATATCCCCAGGCTGATCCGCTAACCAAATCTTCCCCAATCTTATAATTTCCATTGCTGTCCGAAACCAATGCAGTTTGTCCAAACGCCGTATTTGCCAACAATACGGCAAATACTGATAGTAAAAGTTGTTTCGTTTTCATACTTAATTGTTTTAGTGATTTTTATTACGACAAATATATAACAATATTTCAGAATTACCCCCCCATTTAGTTAGATATGGTTAATCATTGAAAAAGAATAATTCATAAAATAAATTTAAGGCCTCAAAATACTACGCCAGAAAAAAAATACAGACATTTGTCCGGCAAAAACAAGGAACAATGCTTTCTGTCATTGCAGGCTCCGACCCGCAATCTCCTGAGCGCGAGCAAATCTCCCGGGTTTTGTTCCATGCTCGGGGGATTGCGGGTCAAAGCCCGCAATGACAGCGTTTTTTGCCGCTTCGCGCCAATTAGCACATTATTCACATCAGCGCATTAGCACATTATTACATTATTTTTCGTTTTTCAGCTAAAAAGACTACTTTTGCAAGGTTCAATTATAAAACGATGAAAACGATGAATTTTGTTGAGGAGCTAAAATGGCGTGGCATGATCCACGACCTGATGCCGGGAACGGAAGAACAATTGCAAAAAGAAATGACTTCGGCTTATGTGGGCATCGATCCTACGGCCGATTCGCTACATATCGGGCATCTTGTCAGCGTGATGATGCTGAAACACTTTCAGCGGGCGGGACATCGTCCGATTGCCCTCGTTGGCGGCGCTACCG
The DNA here is from genome assembly GCF_054601255.1 of Viscerimonas tarda. Lineage (NCBI taxonomy): Bacteria > Pseudomonadati > Bacteroidota > Bacteroidia > Bacteroidales > Dysgonomonadaceae > Viscerimonas > Viscerimonas tarda. The sequence goes on from NZ_BAAHWV010000050.1 coordinate 783, forward strand.
GAATGATTGGCGACCCTTCGGGCAAGTCGCTCGAGCGGAACCTGCTGGATGAGGAAACCCTTCGCCGCAATCAGGAGGCGATAAAAAAACAACTGTCCAAGTTCCTGGATTTTGAATCGGACGCATCCAATGCGGCAATCATGGTGAACAACTACGACTGGATGAAAAATTTCAGTTTCCTGGATTTTATCCGCGACATCGGCAAGCACATTACCGTCAATTACATGATGTCGAAAGATTCGGTGAGAAAGCGTTTTTCGGGCGAAGGCGAGGGGATGTCTTTTACCGAGTTCACCTACCAATTGGTGCAAGGCTACGATTTTCTGCATTTGTTTGCCAATTACGGCTGCAAACTGCAAATGGGGGGCTCCGACCAATGGGGGAATATCACCACCGGCACCGAGCTTATACGCCGCAAATCTGGCGAAGAAGCTTTCGGCTTGGTTTGCCCGTTGATAACCAAAGCCGATGGCGGCAAATTCGGAAAAACCGAATCGGGGAATGTTTGGCTCGATAAGCGCTACACTTCCCCCTATAAATTTTACCAGTTCTGGCTGAACGTGAGCGATGCCGACGCCGAAAAATACATCAAGATATTTACGGCATTGGACAAGGACGAGATAGCCGTTTTAATCGAAGAACAACGGCAGGCTGCACACTTACGCCCGCTCCAGAAGCGATTGGCACAGGAAGTAACCGTTATGGTTCACTCGCAGGAAGATTACGAAAATGCACTGAAAGCCTCCGACCTGCTATTCGGCAAAACCCTGCCCGAAATAGACGATCAAACCTTGCTCGAAGTATTTGAAGGCGTTCCGCAATACGAGGTTCCGGCAACCGAATTAGCCACAGGCCTGAAAGCAATAGATTTGCTGACCGAAAAAACAGCCGTTTTCCCCTCGAAAGGAGAATTGCGAAAAATGGTACAAGCCGGTGGAGTTTCGGTCAACAAACAAAAACTGGAGAATGCCGAAGAGCCCATAAATGCGGCGCATCTTATCAACGACAAGTATATTTTGGTACAAAAAGGCAAGAAAAACTATTATTTGATAGTCGCAAAATGAAAAAGAGCGGAATAAATTTGATTTTCTAAAAAAAGAAAATTACTTTTGTCCCACTTTTTTGATAAGAAGATTGTCCCGTGGTGTAATGGTAACACAACTGATTTTGGTTCAGTCGTCCTAGGTTCGAGTCCTGGCGGGACAACAAACAACGAATTATTGATGCAGGATTCAGAATCTGTGTAGAAGAGTTTCTTGGTATCTGCATCATTTCCTGTTAAAACAATGGCAACATTGCCCCGCACTTTCCAGAAAGCAAACTGTCCTATGGTGTAATGGTAACACATCTGATTCTGGATCAGACATTCTTGGTTCGAATCCAGGTAGGACAACTCGCAAGACCGAAAAAACACTCACCAGCAAAACCCTGTGTTTAAACCCTCTGAATCATAACCCATCGGGCTTACATATCAATAGAAAACAACTCTAATTCCCCTCATAAATTGTCGTAGGACATTCACCTCCGTATTCGTGTAACAGCCCTGTCCCTACATTATCTCAACGAAAAACAATAAAATTGTCATCTTCAGTTTGCAGTATTTTAAAAAAAGTGTATCTTCGTAGCCATATTACGACTTAATAAATAAAGGATTTAAGTGGAGTCTTTTTTCAGAACGCACAAATATTTGGTTGAGCATCTTAATACTCTCGTGGTTAGGAGATTAATGGATGAGGTGGATTGGAACGACCGGTTGATTGCGATCAAAGGAACGAGGGGTGTGGGTAAAACAACATTCCTGCTGCAGTATGCAAAACGTTTTTTTGACGTTGAGAAGCACGATTGTCTATACATCAACATGAATCACTTTTCGTTTACCTGCAAAACTATACGGGATTTTGCCGAAGAATTCAGGTTTAAGGGTGGTAAAACCTTGCTTATCGACCAAGTGTATAAGTATCCCGACTGGGCGAAGGAATTGCGCCAGTGCTACGACGATTTTCCCGACCTGAGAATCGTATTCTCCGGCTCAACAGTGATGCCTTTGGACGAAAGTAAAGAGTTGGCCTCTGTTGTTAAGGTATATAATCTTCGCGGATTTTCGTTCCGTGAATTTTTAAATATCATTACCAACAACGATTTTCAGCCTTACTCGCTGCACGATGTGCTTAACAACCACAAAGAGATAGCCGCCGCCATCTGTTCCAAGGTGAAGCCTTTGGCCTATTTCAGGGATTATATTCACCACGGCTATTATCCGTTTTTTCTGGAGAAACGCAATTTTTCGGAAAACCTGCTTAAAACCGTCAATATGATGCTCGAAGTGGACGTGCTGTCGATCAGGCAAATAGAGCAATCGTACCTTTCCAAACTAAGGAAGTTGCTGTACTTGTTGTCCCTGTCATCGCCCGGCAAGCCAAATATCAGCCAGTTGAGCATCGAATGCGAAATATCGAGAGCAACCGTAACCAACTACCTCGAGTACTTGAAGGATGCCCGTTTGATTAACATGCTATACCGCGAAGGGGAGGAATACCCTAAAAAACCCGACATGGTATATATGCACAACACCAACCTGATGTTTGCCCTCAAACCGCGGTCGATTGAAGAACAATCCCTGCGCGAAACGTTTTTCTACAACCAGCTCCATCACAACGATAGCAAGCTGAAGAAAGGAAACAAGAACGGCGTTTTTATTGTTAAGGACGACAAAGACGGATACACATTCAAGATTGAAGGAACAAAGGCAAAAAGCAAAAAGAAAACAGAAACCTATTATGCCGTGGAAATGATGGAGATTGGCGAAGAAAACGTTATTCCATTGTGGCTTTTCGGGTTTTTATATTAAGAGATTTAATGGTTTAATGGATAAAAGTAATTTGAAAATAGGAAATAGCGAAATCATCATCTATCAAACTTCGGATGGCACAACAAATTTAGATGTGCGTCTGGATGGAGAAACGGTTTGGCTGACACAGACGCAAATGGTAGATTTGTTCCAAACAACCAAGCAGAATATCAGTTTACATATCGGAAATATTTTTAAGGAAAAAGAATTGGAAAAAGAAGCAACTGTCAAGGAATGCTTGACAGTTCAGCAAGAAGGGCAGCGGTCGGTTCAAAGGAATGTTATTTACTACAACCTTGACATGATTATATCAATAGGTTACAGGGTAAAATCCCTGCGAGGCGTCGAGTTTCGCATTTGGGCAAATAAAATTCTGAAAGATTATATTGTAAAAGGATATGCCGTCAATAATAAAATTGTAGCCCAACAATATAATGACTTGAAACAAACTGTCAAACTTTTGTCCAATGTCATTCAAAACAAAGAAGAGCTATCTGCCGTAGAAGCTACCGGATTGTTGCGTGTAATTACCGATTACACCTACGCTTTGGATACGTTGGACAGATACGATTATCAACAACTGACGATTGAAAAAACTACCGGAGGGGAAAAGTTTCATGCGACCTACGAAAATGCTATGGAAGCGATTAGGCAACTGAAAAGAAAATTTGATAGCGGCGGTTTGTTTGGCAACGAAAAAGACCAATCGTTCAAAAGTTCAATGAATAGATTTATATCCGAGCATTGAAGAGAAAGCGGCTATGCTGCTTTATCTGGTTACAAAAAATCATTCGTTCAGCGATGGAAATAAACGGATTGCAGCGTTTTTGTTTTTATGGTTTTTAGAGAAGAATGGTATCCTGTACAAAGAATACGGATTGCGATTGATAGAAAACAATACGCTTGTCGCTTTGACCTTGATGATTGCAGAAAGCCGAACAGAAGAGAAAGATGTCATGGTAAAGGTGGTTGTAAACCTGATAAACAGGAATAATTGAAAAGGGAACATGTATAAGTGGGAACAAGTACATAATGAAGCGAGAGAGGAAATAAATAAATTTAATTAATATAAAACAGTATGGCAAAAGAAAAAAAATTTGTAACCTGTGATGGGAATTACGCTGCTGCCCACGTATCTTATATGTTCAGCGAAGTGGCATCAATCTACCCAATCACACCCTCGTCAACAATGGCAGAATATGTTGACGAATGGGCTGCTGCCGGACGTAAAAACATCTTCGGCGAAACAATAATAGTGCAAGAAATGCAATCGGAGGCCGGAGCCGCCGGAGCTGTTCACGGATCGTTGCAGGCAGGAGCATTGACTTCTACCTACACCGCATCGCAGGGGCTGCTGCTGATGATTCCGAATATGTATAAAATTGCGGGCGAACTGCTTCCTTCGGTATTCCATATTTCAGCCCGCGCACTAGCCGCTCAGGCGCTGTCTATATTCGGAGACCACCAGGACGTTATGGCTGCGCGCCAAACCGGTTTTGCCATGTTCTTCTCGGGCTCGGTTCAGGAAGTAATGGATTTGTCGGCTATATCGCATCTGGCTACCATCGAATCACGCATTCCGTTTATGAATATTTTTGACGGATTCCGCACATCGCACGAAATTCAGAAAGTAGAATTGATGGAGCAGGACGACCTGGCCCCTCTTCTCGACCAAAAAGCGCTTGCCGAATTCCGCGAAAGAGCGTTGAATCCCGAAAATCCCGTAACACGCGGTACTGCTCAAAACGAAGACATCTACTTCCAATCGCGCGAAGCATCGAATAAATTCTACGATGCCGTTCCCGGAATAGTAGAAAAATACCTGGCCGAAGTTTCAAGAATAACAGGACGTAAATACAACTTGTTCGACTACTACGGAGCCGCCGATGCCGACCGTGTAATCATAGCCATGGGTTCGGTAACCGAAACCATTAAAGAAACCATCGACTACCTGAACGCAAAAGGCGAAAAAGTAGGTCTGGTTGCCGTTCACTTATATCGTCCGTTCAAAGCCGAAGCATTTATTGCGGCTATCCCAAAAACAGCCAAAAGAATTGCTGTACTCGACCGCACAAAAGAACCCGGATCAATCGGACAACCTCTTTACCTCGATGTAAAAAGCTGTTTTTACGGAAAACCCGATGCACCAACCATCGTAGGCGGTATTTTCGGACTTTCGTCTAAAGATACTACTCCGGCACAAATCATGTCGGTTTACGAAAATCTTTCGCTGAATCTTCCTAAAAACGACTTCACCGTAGGTATCGTGGACGATGTAACATTCAAATCGCTTCCGTTGAAAGAAGAAGTTTCGGTGGACGATAACAACTACGAAGCTAAATTCTACGGACTTGGTTCGGACGGAACTGTGGGCGCGAACAAGAATACCGTAAAAATCATTGGCGACAACACCAATAAATATTGTCAGGCTTATTTTGCTTACGACTCTAAAAAATCGGGCGGGTTCACTTGTTCCCACCTTCGTTTTGGCGACCATCCTATCCGTTCTACCTATTTGGTAAATACGCCAAACTTTGTAGCCTGCCATGTACCGGCCTATCTTCACCTTTACGATGTAACCAAAGGCTTGAAAAAAGGCGGAACATTCTTGTTGAACTCGGTATGGAGCAAGGAAGAAGTAGGCAACTACCTTCCCGATTCGGTTAAGAAATACCTGGCCGTCAACAACATCAATTTCTACATCATCAACGCTACTAAAATTGCGACTGAAATAGGTTTGGGTGGACGTACCAATACAATTCTTCAATCGGCATTCTTCAAAATTTCCAATGTTATCCCTTACGATCTGGCCGTGGAACAAATGAAGAAATTCATTGTGAAATCTTACGGACGTAAAGGCGAGGACGTTATCAATAAAAACTATGCCGCCGTTGACCGGGGTATAGATGTAGAAAAAGTAGAAGTACCTGCCGGATGGGCAAACATTGCAGTAGGCGAACCTGCAACAGATGATGCTCCCGAATTTATCCAAAAAATAGTACGCCCCGTAAACGCTCAACGCGGATACGACCTGCCGGTATCGGTATTCAACGGTCGCGAAGACGGAACATGGGAAAACGGCACTACCACATACGAAAAACGCGGTGTGGCTGCATACGTTCCGGTTTGGAACATCGACAACTGTATTCAGTGTAACCAATGTGCTTATGTGTGTCCTCACGCAACTATTCGCCCATTCGTACTGGATGCCGACGAACAGGCCAAAGCGCCTGCCAGCGCACAACTGCTGAAAGCCCAGGGAAAACAATTTGAAGGCATGGGATACCGTATCCAGGTGGATGTGCTGGACTGTTTGGGTTGTGCCAATTGCGCAGACGTATGCCCGGGTAAAAAAGGCGAAAAAGCCCTCAATATGGTTGAAATCGGAACACAATATCCCGAACAAACCAACTGGGACTTCATGGTGAAGAACGTAACCAGCAAAGCTCATTTGGTGGATGTGAAACTGAATGTGAAAAACTCACAATTCTCTACGCCATTGTTCGAGTTCTCCGGCGCATGTTCGGGTTGTGGTGAAACACCGTATGTGAAATTGATTACCCAGTTGTATGGCGACCGGATGTTGATTGCCAATGCAACAGGATGTTCTTCAATCTATGGCGGTTCGGCTCCTGCAACTCCTTATACCAAAAATGCGGAAGGAAAAGGACCGGCTTGGGCAAATTCCCTGTTTGAAGACAATGCCGAATTTGGTTTGGGCTATGCCATCGCAAACACAAGTATGCGCAACCGCCTGGTGAAACTAATGACCGAAGTTCAGGATTGTCCGAAGTGTTCTGACGAATTGAAAGCCATCTACAAAGAATGGATCGAAAACAAAGACAACGCAGAAGCAACCAAGGAAATCAAAGCCAGAATACTACCGCTGTTGGAAGTTGAAAAAGACAATTGCGAATTCTGTAAAGAAATCTATTCGCTGCAACAATACATCATCAAGCGTTCTATCTGGATATTCGGAGGAGACGGTTGGGCTTACGATATAGGTTTCGGCGGTCTCGACCACGTACTTGCTTCGGGAGAAGACGTGAACGTATTGGTTTTGGATACCGAAATTTATTCCAATACAGGTGGACAATCTTCCAAATCTACACCTACTGCTGCTGTGGCTAAGTTTGCTGCTGCCGGTAAGAAGATTCGCAAAAAAGACTTGGGTATGATTGCTGCCACTTACGGCTATGTATATGTAGCTCAGGTAGCAATGGGAGCCAATCAGGGACAATACCTGAAAGCGTTGAAAGAAGCCGAAGAATACAAAGGCCCCTCTTTGATTATTGCTTATGCCCCATGTATCAGCCACGGTTTGAAGAAAGGCATGGGATTTGCTCAGGGCGAAGAAGCTGCGGCAGTTGCCTGTGGATACTGGCACTTGTGGCGTTTCAATCCAACATTGGAAGAAGAAGGCAAGAATCCGTTCACGCTCGACAGCAAAACGCCGGACTGGGATAAATTCGATGCATTCCTGAATAGCGAAGTGCGTTATACTTCTCTTGTGAAATCGAATCCGACAGAGGCGCAAGAACTGTACGCCGCTGCAAAAGCCAATGCACAATGGCGCTATAAAGGCTATTTGCGTTTGGCCGGTTCTTCGGACAAAACAGAAGAGTAAAAAGCGAAACAATACTGTAAAAGAGCGAGGCTTCCGCGGTTGGAGAGCCTCGCTTTTTCTTATACAAAAAATCCCTATCTTTGTAAAAAAATAAAGAGAAATGTTGATCGCCCGACAAAAAAAGGAAGAGAATATTGCCGAGTATTTGCTCTATATGTGGCAAATAGAAGATATTATCAGAGCCCAGCAGTTTGATATTGACCGGATACAGGAAAATATCATCAATAAATTTGACCAACCCGAAGAGGTCGGACAGGAAATGAGAGACTGGTACCAGGGTTTGATTGAGATGATGGTATCGGAAAACAAAAAGGAAACAGGGCACCTCCAGATCAATAAAAATGTGATTATCAACCTCAGCGATTTGCATCAGAGCCTGTTGGATGACCCACAAGAAACATCCTACACGGCAAGTTATTACAAAACATTGCCCTTTATTGTTGAACTAAGGAGTAAGAGCCAGGATAAAAGCATCCCCGAAATAGAAACCTGCTTTTCGGCGCTCTATGGTTTTTTGCTGTTGAAATTGCAACAAAAAGAAGTGTCGGGAGAAACCCAGGCGGCTATATCTCAGATTAGTTCGTTCCTCCGTTTGTTAGCGCAAAAATACAAGGCGGAAAAGGCTGCTTAGTCTTCAAAAGCAAGTTCCAGCTGAACATTGTCGGCCCATAGCTGAGCATCGCTGGTCTTAACGCTTAGCCCCAATAGCCGTATTTTGGGTTGAATGGCGATATTTTCCAGCAATTCCTTACCGGCATCGAACAAGGATTGAAAATCGGTAAGCGGATGCAGGAATGTTTTACTGCGGGATATAATCGTAAAATCGGCGTATTTCACCTTTAATGTAATGGTTCGTCCCAAGAACGAACTGCGCTTGATTCGTCCGGTCAGGTCTTCGGCAATCAGTTTTAATTCGGGCAATAAATCTTCTATCAAATCCATGTCCCTGTCGAAGGTGCATTCCGCCCCTACCGATTTTCTTATCCTGTTGGGGTTCACCTCGCGGTTGTCAATGGCTCTCGCATTCTGATAATAGATAGATCCGGCCTTTCCGAATATCCCAATCAGTTGGCCTTCGGTCATGTTTTTCAGGTCTAAGCCGGTTTTTATGCCCAGCAGGTGCATCTTCTTCGCCGTAACCCTGCCAATGCCAAAGAACTGTTCTATCGGCATTTGCTCCACAAAAGCTTCGGCACGTTTGGGCGTAATCACAAACAAGCCGTTTGGTTTGTTGTAATCGGAGGCTATTTTAGCCAAAAATTTATTGAAGGAAACCCCCGCCGAGGCCGTCAGCGAAGTTTCGGTGAAGATGCGCTCCTTAATTTCTTTTGCAATTTCGGTAGCAGAAGGGATTTGCTTGAAATTTTCGGTTACGTCAAGAAAGGCCTCGTCCAGCGACAAAGGTTCGACCAAATCCGTATAGTCGTGAAAAATATCCATTATCTGTCGCGAGACCGCTTTGTAAACGCTAAAGCGAGTTGGCACAAAAATCAGTTGGGGACACTTTCGCAAAGCCGTTTTGGAGGGCATTGCCGACCTCACGCCAAAGCGGCGCGCCTCGTAACTGGCGGCGGCCACCACTCCCCTGTTTCCCGAATAACCAACAGCCACCGGTTTGCCGCGGAGGCTTTCATTGTCGCGTTGTTCGATAGAAGCAAAAAAAGCGTCCATATCTATATGGATAATCTTTCTCATGTAATAAAGTTAGAAAAAAATAGTGATACTGTGTTTATGTTTTGAGAAGAAAATAAGGCAAACGCATGAAAAATTTTAGAACCACTAATTACGAATGAGATTCCTCCCTTTGGTCGGAATGACTCGCTCATTGGTGGTTTAAGGGATGAGGAAGCGGCGGCTTCGCCGCCGCTTCCTCATCCCCTCTCCCAAAAAGGAGACCGTCATTCCGACCAAAGGGAGGAATCTCCTGCTCATATCAGCAACTTTACCGAAAAACATAAGCGCTAAATTTTTTCAGGTTTGCCCCGAAAAAATCCTCAAACTATTTGTTTTATTTTTATATTTTCCTACATTTGTCAAAAAACTGGGTCAACTACTCCAAACATAATGCCCCCCTATTTTGTTATTGAATAGAAATGGAAGGATAGAACATATATACGCGAACATATTAATACTTAAATTATTAACAAATTAATTATGTAATTATGAAGAAGTATTTAGCAGAAATGATAGGAACAATGGTACTTGTTCTTATGGGATGTGGTAGCGCTGTTTTTGCCGGAGCAACACAGCCTTTCGACTCAGTCGGCGCTTTAGGAGTGGCGTTTGCCTTTGGTCTTTCGGTTGTGGCGATGGCTTATACCATTGGCAAAATATCGGGATGCCATATCAATCCGGCCATTACGCTGGGCTTGTTGGTCTCGAAAAAAATAGCGTGCAAAGATGCCGGTTTGTACATCGTTTTTCAGATAACAGGAGCTATTATCGGCTCTGCCATACTCTATGTTTTAGCCAAAGATTCGGGTTCAACCACCACGTTTACAGGCGCTAATGGTTATGCCGATGGCGCTCTGGCAACAGCCTTTGTTGCCGAAACCGTTTTTACATTTATCTTTTTGTTGGTGGCGCTTGGCTCAACATCCAAGGGCGCCAATAATAAGTTTGCGGGTTTGGCTATCGGTTTAGCCCTGGTACTGATACACATCGTTTGTATTCCGATTACCGGCACATCGGTAAATCCGGCGCGCAGTATCGGCCCTGCACTGTTTCAGGGAGGCGAAGCCTTATCTCAACTTTGGGTGTTTATCGTTGCCCCATTCTTAGGCGCCGTAATAGCTGCATTCGTCTGGAAAGCAATTGATACCGAACCGGAGGAATAAAAAAGCCCCCTGAATCCCCCGTAGGGGAACTTTATAAGCCTCCCCTTACGGGGAGGTTGGAGGGGCTTTTTCACATTAGCTCATTATAATTTCGTTATTCGTTGCAATCTGCCTATCTTTGTTCAAAACAAAGCAGATGTTGATATTTAATACAACTTTCCATGTCGAAGATGATATTCAGGAAGCCTACCTCGAATACATGCGGCAAACATATATACCTGTTGCTACAAACAGCGGGTTCCTGCACATGAGTTGTTTTGCGCACATATATCCCCAACACGAAGAACAAGGGACAAGCTACTCGCTACAACTCAGGGCAAAAAATACCGATACGTTTAACTACTGGATGAAGACCGAAGGAGAGAAGCTTCAGCGCGAACTCGCGAGCAAATTCGGCAATAAAGTATTGGGATTCGTAACGCTTCTCGAAGAAATAGACTATTGAGGTTATGCTGGAAAAGGAACGTATAATACTCGGTATCGACCCCGGAACACAGGTTATGGGATACGGCGTTTTGCGGGTGGTGAACAATAAACCGCAATTACTGGCCATGGGGATTCTGCAACTCAACAAATACGACGATCATTATCTTCGTCTAAGGCGGATATTTGAACGGGTGATAGGCCTGATTGAAGAATACCTGCCCGATGAAATGGCCATTGAAGCGCCGTTTTTCGGGAAAAATGTACAAAGTATGCTCAAACTGGGACGGGCGCAGGGTGTAGCCATGGCTGCCGCTCTTTCGCGCGATATTCCTATTTTTGAATATGCTCCCCTCAAAATCAAAATGTCGATAACCGGAAACGGGCGAGCAGCCAAAGAGCAGGTAGCCTATATGCTTCAAAGCTTTTTGCATATCCCCGCCGAAAGCATGTTGCCCCAAATGGATGCTACCGATGGTTTGGCGGCAGCTGTCTGCCATTATTTTCAGACAAATAATCCGGCTTCGGACAAGAAATTCACCAGTTGGAAAGATTTTATGAGTAAAAACCCCGAAAAAGTAAAAAAATAGAACGCTATGAAAAAAGCCAAGCCAAGCATCCCGGTTTCCCTCATTCTTCGCATATTCGGAATAACGCTCATTGCTGTTTTTTTATCCAGCATACTGTGGGTCGCTTTTTACAGCAAATTCGATGTTGAACATACGCCACAGATGGCATTTTACAAATTCGGACATCATGACGATAGTTTGAACTATAAAGTAGAACATTGCTGGATACCCATCGACTCGATGTCGCGCAACGTAATTATTGCCGTTCTGGCCGGGGAAGATAATAACTTTTATGTGCATGATGGTTTTTCGCCTATTAATGAAGACGATAGCTTGATCAGGAGGATACCCAAAGAACATGAGACGATTACACAAAAAGCGGCTCATTCGGTTTTTCTTACAAAAGGCGACTCGAAAGTCAAAGACCTGCTGGAACCCTACTTCACCATTCTTGAAGAATATTTGTGGGGAAAAGACCGCATTTTGGAAATATATCTGAACACCTCCTTGGTTGGAAATGGCATATTTGGCGTTGAGGCGGCCTCTCAGATTTACTTCAACAAACCGGCAGGAGACCTGACCAAATACGAAGCGGCTTATATTGCTGCGTTGATGGAACACAACAAAACAATTGATATAGAACATCCCGACGAAGAATTATTAGCCCGTCAGAAAGATATATTGCTAAAAATGGCTTTTATGATTCACGTAAAATTGGGGAAAAAGCCCGTTGATGAGAGTGGGCTCCCCGAATCGAAGCCTATATATCGAAGGGCTTGGAGAGGATAAATATAGAACGATATGAAAAGAATTATTTTACCAATTTTATTATTAACAGGCATGACAACAAGCATTGAGGCACAGAATCCGTTTCTTACCAAGTATAAAACTCCTTACGAAACCCCTCCGTTCGACAAAATCAGGAACGAGCATTACGAGCCGGCTTTTGAAAAAGGAATAAAAGAACATCAGGCCGAAATAGATAAAATTGCCAACAACAACGAAGCGCCGGATTTCAAAAACACGATAGAGGCTTACGAGCGGTCGGGGGAATTGTTGTCGAAAGTTTCGTCGGTATTCTTCAATTTGCTGAGCGCCGAGAGCAATGACGAAATGATGAATATATCGCAACGCTTATCGCCGAAAATTTCGGAGCACCACAACAATGTAAACCTGAACGAAAAGTTGTTTGAGCGTGTAAAAGCGCTATACAACAAGCGAAGCAGTTTGAATCTGACCGCAGAACAAATACGCTTGCTGGAAAAAATATACGAAGATTTTGAAGATAGAGGGGCTACCCTGAATGCGGAAGATAAAGAAATATACCGTAAATTGTCAGGCGATTTGAGCCAGTTGACGCTGAATTTTGGTCAAAACGTTTTGAAGGAAAGCAACAAGTTCGAGATGTTGTTGACCGACAAAGCCGATGTGGAAGGATTACCGCAAAGCTCGTTGGACGCCGCCTCCGACAATGCCAGGTCGAAAGGAAAAGAGGGATGGTTGTTCGATCTTTCGGCGCCCAGCTACATCTCCTTTATGAAATATTCGGTGCGCCGCGACTTGCGCGAAAAACTCTACACAGCCTACAACACAAAATGCGTGGTAGGCGGAGAGTTCGACAATCAGGAAAATGTGAAGAAAATAGCCGAAACCCGTCTTAAGATAGCCAACTTATTGGGTTATAGCGACTATGCAACATTCAGCCTGCGGGATAAAATGGCCAGGAATAAAGAAGGCGTATTCGGGCTGCTCAACAAACTCTACGAGGCCTATGCTCTGAGCGCCCACAACGATGTGAAGGAAGTACAAGGTTTTGCAATTGGCAAGGAAGGAAAAGCCATCGAAATTCAGCCTTGGGACTGGAGCTATTACTCTGAAAAGCTGAAAGATGCAAAATACGAACTGAATGACGAAATAGTTCGCCCCTATTTTGAGCTGGAACATGTGAAGAAAGGCGTGTTTGGTTTGGCGACCGACCTGTATGGCCTGACATTCAGAAAGAACACCAAAATTCCGGTTTATCATCCCGAAGTGGAAGCCTTTGAGGTAGTTGACGCCACCGGAAAATTTATAGCCGTGCTGTTCACCGATTTCCACCCCCGCGCCGGAAAACGTCAAGGCGCCTGGATGACGGAATACAAGGGGCAATATATTCGCGATGGAAAAGATTCGCGCCCGCATATTTCGCTCGTGATGAACTTCACCCGCTCCACCGATACGGCTCCAGCTTTGCTGACCTACGACGAAGTAGAAACCTTCCTTCACGAATTTGGACACGCTTTGCACGGAATGCTCACCGATTGCACCTACGAAACCTTATCGGGGACAAATGTCGCCCGCGATTTTGTAGAAATGCCTTCGCAAGTGATGGAAAACTGGCTGGCTCAAAAAGAATACCTCGATAAGTTTGCCGTACATTACCAAACAGGGGAAGCAATTCCGGCGGCATTGGTGCAAAAATTGGTGAACGCCTCCAATTTCATCGCAGGCTATTTGTGCTATCGCCAACTAACATTCGGATACCTCGATATGGCCTGGCACAGCCTTCCACAACCCTATACCGACGATGTAAAAGAATTTGAGCGCAAGGCCATCGCCAAAACAGCCGTATTGCCGGTGGTTGACGGAACAGCCATATCCACATCGTTCAACCACATTTTCTCGGGCGGATATGCAGCAGGATATTACAGCTACAAATGGTCGGAAGTATTGGATGCCGACGCCTTTGCCATATTCCAAAAAACAGGCATATTCAACAAAGAAACCGCAAGTTCGTTCCGCAAAAACATACTGGAAAAAGGGAACACCGAAGACCCCATGTCATTATACATCAAATTCCGAGGACAAGAGCCCAGCGTAGATGCTTTGCTGGAAAGGACCGGGGTGAAATAGCGGGGAGTTTCTATTTCGTAAGAATTCAGCACACAGATTCAACAGATAAGCGTGGCTGTCTCAAAAGTCTGTCATCCCATGTCAAGCACGGGATGACAGACTTTTGAGACAGCCACGTCTTATTTAAAAGAAATCATTCGGCATCTTCCGTAATGGTCAGAATAAATCCGTTATTGTCGTAAATAGCAAACTCATCGGCGCCATAAAAAGTTTTGTGTAATGCCTTGGCCAGATATTCCGTATTTTTCAGCTTGTCATACAGCGTTTTCATACCTTTTAGCTTGATGTAAAAAGTGAGCGTTGCATTTTGCGGCTTATCCTTCAAAGCCGGGTATTCTTCCCGAAGATTTTGCGTTTCCTGAAATGCGATAAATACATTCCCCGAGCCGACCATCGCCCAAGCAAGTTCTCCCGTTTCGGGAACACTCATTATTTGCTGAAAGCCTAATGTTTCGGTATAAAACTTTACCGTTTCGTTCACATTTTTCACCCCAATATTGGGCGTTAATGATTGATATTCCATAATAATTGCTGTTTTAAATTTTCACAAAGGTACTTTATAATTTACATTTCAATGGTGTAAAAAAACGACTTCCTAACGAAAATGTGTTGGAACATCGCCTGTTAATGCCCTGAAATCCTTAATCAAGTGTGCTTGGTCGTAATAACCACAATCTATCGCAATCGAAAATAGATTTTCGCGTGGATGATTTTTCAAATACTGTAAAGTATTTTTGAACTTTACTATTTTAGCGAATGCCTTGGGCGAAATACCAACTGCCGTTTTAAATTTTCGTTCAAAATGTCGCTCCCCTAAACACACACGAGAAGCAACATTAGCAAGCGACAATTTTCCTTGTGCCTGCTCAATCAAATCAACGGCGCAAACAATCTGTCTGTCGGGTGTAAACAATGATGAAAGTTTGTTGAGCAGGTAATTATCAACACGTTGTTGTAGAGACACGGCATGACTTGTCGCTATAAATTGTTCGGACAATATATCATAAAACCGTTCGTCAAACAAAGTTTCAACAAGAGTCATATCCACTCGTTGATTGGTAAATTCATGAATTGGAACGCGGGTAAAGGCAGTAATACCGGCGGGTTTAAACCGAATGCCAAACATCTGTGTTTTCCCTGCATACATTACCTCAATAAAAGAAGTGGTTGTTCCAACAATATTGGGTAAAAAACGTTGCAACCCGTTTGCTTCCGATGCCTCACCAAACGAGAACAAAATATCCACACACCCATCGGGAAAGATTTTTGAGCGAATCTCTCCATTACCAATAAAACCCTCGGCAATCCAATAGGTTTCTATGAATGGCGTTAATCGTATGTCGGGCGAGTGTTCACGATACATAGTACAAAATAGTTAAATCGCATAAAGATAACGAAATAAAATAGAACATACCGAAAATGTGGAGGTAAAACCCTGTGTTTAAACCCTCAAATCTGCTTACATATCAATAGAAAACAACTCTAATTCCCCTCATAAATTGTCCGTAGGACATTCTCTTCTGTATTCGTGTATCCCCTACGGGGAAAAATGGCAGATTGTAGTTCTATTTTTCTATTGATATGGATGTCCTACGGACAATTGTCAGTAACCTTCGTTCGGACTACAAGGCAAACGAACATACTAAGATTGAAAGC
>NZ_BAAHWV010000051.1:0-14684 GCF_054601255.1 Viscerimonas tarda
GAAAATTTCAGACGCTTGGCTAAAGACTATGAATATACAATAAGCTCAAGTGAGGCTATGATTCATCTTGCTTTTATTATGATTATGCTCAATAAAATAAATCTCAAATAAAATTTAAACAGTTTCTAAATAATCATGAAGAAAAAGATTTTTGGCAGTTTGGCTATATTGGCTATCGCCGCAGTTACGGTGTTGAATGTGAATTTGGGTTCGCAAAAAGAGTTATTGTCTGATATTTCGTTGGCTAATGTGGAAGCGTTGGCGCAGGACGAGAGTGATACTTGGTTTTATATTTGTGTACCTGGAGCCCAAGCAATTTTTGATGGCGGACTTTGTAGTTCAGACAAGGTTTACTTTACACAAGGCGTATTTTATTTTTGTGATTTTTTGGTGTCCCAGTTTCCATCAGGCTATGATTATTGTTGGGACGGATTTGAAGGAGTCATATTTAATGAATGTACTAATACAGACAACCATTGTGAAGCCACAGAAATAAGTTGTAATTAAAATTTATGTAAATTACAAAGATTTGTAAATGTTCTTTTTGAAACCTATATAGCAAAATAAGTAAAATGATTTGTTACATCATATTATTCCTCAAATGAAAAATACATTAATTACCATTCTTTTGCTCGCAATGTTTTCCTGTTCTTCAGACAGAGTTACGATGAGACAGAATAAGAATCTGTATGTTATTGACATTGATGATAAAAAAGTTGAATCAATTTTTTTATCTTCCTTTTTCAAGACTGTGAAGCCCATTATACTAGAAACAAAAGACGAATGTTTAATTGGTTCTGTTGATGTTCTTCAGGTTTACGATGGACAGTTATTTATTCTTGACGTCAAGGTAAATAATCTTTTTGTTTTTGATATTAAAGGAAGATTTGTGCGGAAAATAGGAAATCGTGGAAATGGTCCTGGTGAGTATGCAAATGTGAGCGATTTTACCATTAATCCCAACAAAAATGAGATTTACCTGCTGGACCACGCTAAACATAATATACACAAGTACAATATTGCAACCGGGAGTTATATTGGCTCACTAAAGATGCATGGTGAAGATGTATGGCACACATATATTCAGTTTACCGATGATAAAATATATGCCAGCACGAAGGTGTATCCTGGTAAAAATAGAGACATGCGGGAATCGGATTTGCTGCAACAGATAGATATGAATGCTAATGAAAGAATATCCGGCTTACTTCCTGCTATTGAATATAATTTAGGATGGAATGCTCCAATGGTGCAAAAGGGTAGCTATTTTTATTCAAGAGTGTCATCTTCACCTAAATTTGTTCAAAAGTTTATGGACACGATTATGGTTTTGGATAAAAGTAATACGGTAATGCCTTTCCTTGTTGTCAAATCAAAAAAATGGGCTACACAAAGAGATATTAATGAATTAAGTGCCGCTTTTGATAAGGGGAATCATAGATTAGTCAATGAAATACTGTTCGATCGTGGTTTAACTTATGCTGTCAGTAAATTGGAAGAATGTCGGGATATGATATATTTTGAATGTTTTCATGACAAAAATTTATTACGTGTATTTTTTAACACTAAAACTAAAGATGTTCTAACAACATTCGTAATTCGAGATAATTTAGTATATCGCGAATTTGGCCCATCTCCACAATTTATGTGTAGCGATGATAAAGGTATTTATAGTTGCATAGATGAAAGTGGGCTAGGCCGATTTGGAGAATTGGCTAAAACCAATGGCCTGATTCCTGATTTGGATAAATTGAATGAATTGAAGCAAGTAACCGAAGATTCGAATCCGGTCATATTTTATTATGAGTTAAGGGATGGCTTGTCATTTGATGACATAAAGTATTAAATTCGATAAATACTCAAGTGGATTGTAAATCCGGCAGGACAGGGGATGAGGAAATACAGTTCACTTATTTGGAATTAGATAAACTTATTGAGTAACTATATCTTTTAGTTTTGGATTGTTCTATTCTGAAATATACAATTTTTATAATGAAAAATATACGAATTTTTGCGCTTGTATTTGTATCATTGTTTTTTCTCTCTTGTAAGAAAGAGGCTAAACGGATGAATGTGGAAAAATTGGTATCCGAATGGACAAATAAAACGGTTCATTTCCCAAACAGTATTCCTTGTTCTTTCATGAACAAGGATACTGTTTGTCTAGATTTGGCTACAACACCCTACAAGATATTGATTTATACCGATTCCACAGGTTGTACTAGCTGCAAACTGAAATTATATCAATGGAAAGAAATTATACAAGAGACCGATTCATTGATACCCAACAAGTTAAGTTTACTGTTTTATTTCCATCCCAAAGACACAAAAGAACTTAAATTTTTATTGAGGCGGGACAGATTGGAATATCCGGTATTTATTGATGAGCAAAACGAGATCAACCGTCTGAATAATTTTCCAACAGACATGATGTATCAATGCTTCCTGCTAGACAAAGAAAACAAGGTTGTAGCCATGGGCAATCCCACCATGAATCCAAAAATATGGGAGCTATACAAAAGCATTATACAGGGAGATACCACAGCAACAAACAACCTGAAAATAACCACTGTAGA
Organism: Viscerimonas tarda; assembly: GCF_054601255.1. Classification (NCBI taxonomy): domain Bacteria; kingdom Pseudomonadati; phylum Bacteroidota; class Bacteroidia; order Bacteroidales; family Dysgonomonadaceae; genus Viscerimonas; species Viscerimonas tarda. The sequence continues at coordinate 2,577 of NZ_BAAHWV010000051.1, forward strand.
ACCCCAAGCCACCGAAATAGAACTGACCGATTTACGAAAAGGTCAAACAAGTAAAGCCTCATTCTTCCTTAAAAATACGGGCAAGCAGCCTTTAATAATCAACCATGTAGATACATCCTGTGGCTGTACTGTCCCCTCGTGGGAAAAGCAGCCCGTAAAACCAAGCGAAACCACCGAAATAAAAGTAGAAATAACGCCCGCCACCACCGGCTATTTCCAAAAAACAATTACCGTCTATTGCAATATTGAAAATAATTTTGTACACTTGTCAATCAAAGGAACGGCAGGCAATTAAAATTTCATATATTTAACATTATGTGATTAAACATTTAACTAAATATATTTGGAAATTACCCCCCCCCTTATATTTAGCTTTGCAGAGCAATAAACAGTAGTTTTTAACCATTTAATTAAATAATCATGAAGAAAAAGATTTTTGGCAGTTTGGCGATATTGGCTATCGCCGCAGTTACGGTGTTGAATGTGAATTTGGGTTCGCAAAGTAACAAGATGGGTGACATCATGCTGGCGAATATTGAGGCATTGGCGGATTTTGAATTCAATAATCAAAATTGGACTGATTCTGAGCAATGGTATAATGATCTCGACATGAATGGTGTAAGCGATCTTGATTGGCGTCCCGATTTAAACAACTGCATCAAAACTACTCAGACTTTTAACGGTCAAGCATATATCTTTTGGGGATACCAAATATCGTGTGTATCTGGTTATGGAAATTGTTTTGATGGAACCGGTTGTATCTAAAAAGAATATCCCAACCTGAGAAAAATACCCATACTTATGAAAAATCAAATTTCATTTATTTGGTATATTATCATATTTATATCGTTCATATCCTGTAACAATAAAAATATGGGGAATGTGATCACATCGAAAATTCTCTCCTCTAAATCATTACGGCAAATATACAATGCCGACATTATTACCATAGATAACACAAAATCCGAAATTGCTTCGTTCTCCCAAAGGGATAATAAACTGAAGGACATTAAATATATTCCACTAATATCGGGAGAGCCAATAGGTATTATTGACAAAATTGTTATTTATAAAGATCAAATATTTGTTTTGGATGCATACAAAAGCGAGAAAGTCTTTATTTTTAATATGGATGGAGAATTACTCAACACTATTGATAGTAAAGGTGCGGGGCCCGAAGAATATCGTGGATTAAAAGATATGAATATCTCAAAGGCCGAAGATTGTCTATTATTGAATGATCGTTTGTCTTTGCAGATGCTTTATTTTTCTTTAGATGGGAAGTTCCTGAAAAAGACAAAAAAAATCGCCAATGGTTATTTTGCGATTTTTGATGATAAAATTGTAAACCAACTGTCGTTCGGACAATCCTATGATCCAAAAATAAATTATCATATAGTCATATCTAAAAATGATTCGGTTATAGGAAAAGGATTCCCATTCTATCCTCTTCAAAATCAAGCAGTAAATCCCATGTTCAGCCCCTTACAGTATAATTTCAAAAACGAATTACTTTTTTGCCCGAATTTGTCAGATACTATTTACCAGATAATTAATGATTCATCCTATACGGCTAAATACGTTGTTAATCACAAGAAATCAATTTGGACTAAAAAAGACGACTCCCTAACGACTGAAGAATATCTTGATCTAATAAGAAAATCAGGATATACTCATTTGGTAGCGCCTATTTTGGAGACTGAAAATTTCGTTTCTTATCAAATAAGCTATGAAATGCTTAATATGATTACTCAACAGACATATTGGTATGATAAAAGAGAAAAGAAATCATTTGCATTTGAAAATACAGAAAATATTAAAATATGCTCCAATATCATTCCTGAACCAATATCCACTTGGGGCAATCACTATGTGGGACTAATTAGACCGGAGGTAATTGAACTTGAAAGAAATTTTATTAAAGAATCTGATTGGAGAATGGAGAATAAGATATTAAATGAATTGATAATGAAAGATGTTCCTAATCTTGAGGGTGTCGTAGTTCTATATGAATTTAATTGAGCAAAGTAAAATTCTAAAATGCCTATCAAAGTCATAATCCTATTTTTAATATCTTTACTACTCATCTCTTGTTCTTACAGTCCCAAGCATGACAAACTAAAAGAGATAGTATCCGAATGGACAAACAAAACGGTAAAGTTTCCAAACAGTATTCTTTGCTCCTTTTTGAGCAGAGATACTGTTTGTCCCGATTTGTCGGCAACACCTTACAAGATTCTTGTCTATACCGATTCCACAGGTTGTACCAGTTGCAAATTGAGGTTATACAATTGGCAGGCAATTATGCATGAAGCCGATTCGTTATTGCCCAACAAGTTAAATTTCCTATTCTACTTCCATCCAAAAGACACAAAAGAACTTAAATTTTTATTGAGGCGTGACAAATTGACATATCCGGTCTTCATTGACGAGCGTAACCAAATAGACAGCCTCAACCATTTTCCCAAGCAACAGCAATATCAATGCTTCCTGCTAGACAAGGAAAACAAGGTAGTAGCCATGGGCAATCCCACTATGAATCCAAAAATATGGGAGCTATACAAAAGCATTATACAGGGAGATACCACAGCAACAAACAACCTGAAAATAACCACCGTAGAACCCCAAGCCACCGAAATAGACCTGACCGATTTACGAAAAGGTCAAACAAGCAAGACTTCATTTTTCCTTAAAAATACGGGCAAGCAGCCTTTGGTAATCAACCATGTAGATACATCCTGTGGCTGTACCGTCCCCTCGTGGGAAAAGCAGCCCGTAAAACCAAGCGAAACCACCGAAATAAAAGTAGAAATAACGCCCGCCACCACCGGCTATTTCCAAAAAACAATTACCGTCTATTGCAACATCGAAAATAATTTTGTACACTTGTCAATCAAAGGAACGGCAGGCAATTAAAATTTCATATATTTAACATTATGTGATTAAACATTTAACTAAATATATTTGGAAATTACCCCCCTATTTAGCTTTGCAGAGCAATAAACAGTAGTTTTTAACCATTTAATATAAATAATCATGAAGAAAAAGATTTTTGGCAGTTTGGCTATATTGGCTATCGCCGCAGTTACGGTGTTGAATGTGAACCTTGCGTTCACAAAAGATCAGAAGATAAATATGAACCTTGCCGAATTGGATGCCCAAGCATGGGATATTGGAGAATGGTGGGATAGGCCGGATTATGACTGTGAACCTTTTACATGCGTTTTCCCTTTTGCGTCATGGGACATAACTATTTCTAAATACGTGGGTGCGGGAGCTGGGTCTCAACCTCATTCATGGTGTTGTATAAATGAATGTGTGAACAACAGTAACTATAATAATTATTAACTTTATTGTTTGAAAAACAAATCCAGGAGAGTTTCTTATAAAGCAAGAATTAGAAGAGTATCGAAATAACACCTCTTTAATCCTTGATTTGTTTTGGCGGACACTAGTGAATGTGTAGATAGTGTTAATTGTAAAAAAGGAACTGTCTTTCCAAGAGCAGAGATAGTTCTTTCTTATGATGTATAAAGACAGTTATTTACTCAAAAGATATATCTTAAATGTCTAATAATCGGATAAATAATATACTACTGAAATTATCTCAAATGAAAATATATAAATTATTTCTATTTATAGCGACAATCATCACATTATCTTCAGGTTGTTCACAATCAAAAAAAGATGGAGAGCAAATGAAATATGTTGCCTATAGTGATCCTTCTGTTAAAATAGACAGGCATATTGCCCCTCTAAAAATTGATATATTAGATCAGCCTTATTCTGACTTCTACGCAAATTTGGATTCCTTGAGAATTGTAAAATTAGAAACAAATGAGGAATCTCTGATAGGGAGCGTATCACGACTATTTATCATAAATAATACCTTATTTGTTGCCGATTATTTTAAAACAAAATCAATATTTGCATTTGATCTACAGGGCAATTTTCTGTATAAAATAAATAAAATTGGTAAGGGCCCAGGGGAATATTTAAATCTAAATATGGTAAACATTGATGAGAAACATATAGCTATATTGGATTTCCATTCATGGAAAATTATCAGATATGATTTATCTGGCAATTTGCTATTTGAAAAAAAGATTGATCCTTGTCCTGCCGATTTCATTGAATTTGGAGATAACAAAATGATATTTGCGTATCATAATTATTCCCCGAAAGTTCCATATCAGCTCACATTTAATGATTCTGATTTAAAAACTGAAGGAACAGCCATTCCTTTTAAAAATACAAGATACATAGTTGGCGAGTATCTTTCCGCATTCCAAAAAACAGAGAATGGCGATATATTGTATCATTATACTTTTTGCGATACTATATATCAAATCAAAGATTATGAAATAATACCTAAATATCATCTGTCATTTTATGCTCCATCAGAAATAGAGGCTTTTTATGAAAAAACGAAAAATTTGAATGAGACAGAGTTTAGTAGAGTAAAGATGAATTCTGACCTAGTGAGGTATTATTCGTTTATGGAATTAAAAGACATTTTATATGTCTATTATACAAAGGGTAAATTGAGTTATACGTCTTTAGTATCTAAGGATAATTTCAAAATTTATAATTCTGTTGCTGCAGATACTGAAAAAATGTTCGCATATATTCCATTTGTAATCAGCGGGTATCATCAAAACACCCTGTTGGGCTATATTGACGAATCATTCTTAAGCACCCTTAGTGCAGAAAATATGGAAATGTTTTATACCCATTTAAAGGATGAAGATATTCAAAAAATAAAGGAATTGGAAGATACTGATAACAATCCGGTGGTCTGTTTACTGCATGTGAAGAAGTTTTGAGATGATGAAAAACAATACGTTAATTTTTGTAATAGTTTGTTTCATAGCGGTAGGTGTAGTCTTGTTTTTTGAAGAAAAACGGATGAGCAGGGCAATAGCAGAAAAAGTAGAAATAGAGAAGAATATAGAGTATATGAAAAATCTGTGTTCATCATTCACATCAAGTATTAACGATTTCGTTTTGTATGATGATCTGGATATTGCTGATTGTGAAATTACAGACAGTGAGGGAAAACAACAAAAACTTAGCAATGTAATTATCTCAGAGAAGTTAATTATCTATTTACCCGAAATATCGTGTACGTCATGTTCCGATGGCGAAATAAATATACTTAACTCATTTTTTTCGGAAAATGAAAAAGGTAATATTGTTGTTGTTGCAAATTTTAGAAGCAACAGGGAATTGAAGATATTCGAGAAAAATGCGGGAATAAAGACATATGGAATTGCAAAAGAAGAGCAGTTTCCATCAAGGACTTTAAACGGCAGTATTGTCCTTTTCCTGCTTTCAGATTCTTTCAAAGCCTCTTGTCTGTTCATACCGGATAGAACATACGGCAAATTATCTGAAATATATTACGAAGCAGTAGCGAACAAATTCCAAAAGCAATCCAATTAGAAAAATAAGACAACTGTAATAGCTATAACCTCAATGAAAGAGAGAGCGAAACATGTAGTTAAAAATATATTGCAATGGAGCCTGATTATCATTGTATCCCTTATGGTTGCCTTATCTTTTCGTATTTTTATTTTTTCGACGTTCAAAATTCCATCCAAATCAATGGAGCCAACTATTATTCCGGGCGATCATATCCTGGTCAATAAACTGGTGCCCGGCCCTCGCATTCTAAAGAATCTTGATCTGTTGGAAAAAACAGGATACCTGGATATTTGGCGACCGAATCTGTTTTCTATTGAGCGTAACGATGTACTGGTTTTTAATTTTCCATGGAACAAAACCATCGAAAATCTGAACATTTATTATGTGAAACGCTGTGTAGCGATTCCTGGTGATACATTTTATATCGAAAATGGCATAAATAAAGTGATGAATTTAATCACTGTTTTGGGAAATAGCGCTATTCAAAATGAACTGTCAACAACGGATGATAATAAATTTGTACCCGGGTTATATAGATGTTTTCCGCATGATTCAATATATGGATGGAATATTAAGAACTTTGGGCCAATTTATATTCCTAAAGCGTTTGATATGTTACATATAGACGGCTTGAATATCAAACTTTATAAAAATATTATCGAATACGAAACAAATAAAAAAATAAGAGTAAAAAATAATGAGATTCTATTGAACGACAGTCTAATATGGGAATACAAGCTTCTTCAAAACTATTACTTTATGGCCGGAGATAATGTTTTCGATTCGAAAGATTCTCGCTACTGGGGTTTGTTACCCGAAGACCATATTGTAGGCAAGGTCGCATTTATTTGGAAATCGGAAGACACTGAAACAGGAGAAATCCGGTGGAACAGAATTCTTAAATTGATAGAATGAAATTATCAAATAATGTATCAGTGTGGTATTTTTTATTATCTTTACGCTAGTAAAAGGAATGAAAACAATGGTACAAGGAATAACCATGAAAAAAATCACACTATTGCTAGTGGTATTTCTCGCCATCTGTGCTTGTTCGTCCTCTACAAAAGAGGAAGAGACGGGTGCAAGTGGCGAAACATCCGAAATAACAGACGAAATAACCAATGTCAAGGCGATACATCTTTCGCTTTCGGACTTCAACCACGAGCTGATTTCCAACGGAACGGTTTCGGCACGCAAGAAAGCCGAGCTCAAATTCCTGACTTCCGAAAACGTAACGGCAATCCATGTCAAGAATGGCGACCGGGTAGTCAAGGGGCAAAAGATAGCCTCATTAGACCAGTTCAAACTAAAAAACAGTCTGGTTCAGTCCCGGGACAATATGGAAAAGGCGCGCCTTGAATTGCAGGACGTTTTGATTGGTCAGGGCTACACGCTGGCCGATTCGTCTAAAGTCCCCGAAGCAGTCATGAAAATAGCCCGCCTCCGAAGCAATTACGACCAAAACGTCAATCAATACGAGCTGGCGGAATACAACTACAAAAATTCCATTCTGTACGCTCCTTTTGATGGTACAGTCGCCAATCTGTTTGCCAGGGAATACAACGTTCCATCCGGTCAAGAGCCATTCTGCACCATAATAGACATCAACAATCCCGAAATCGTTTTCAATGTCCTCGAAAATGAATTGCCGCTCGTTCAGGCAGGCGACAAAATCATGATTTCGCCCTTTGCCATAAGCAGCTACTCGACCGATGGACGGATAACGGAAATAAATCCGGTGGTCGATAAAAACGGGATGGTCAGGGTAAAGGCGGTAGCAAATTCCCCGAAAGACAAATTGTACGATGGCATGAACGTGAAAGTGCGCATTCAACGGACATTGGGCAAGCAACTGGTTATACCCAAAGAAGCCCTCGTGTTGCGGACAAACAAAAAAGTAGTTTTTACGATGAAAGACGGCAAAGCCTTGTGGAACTATGTGGAAACGGGCATGGAAAACTCCACAGGCTATGTCGTTAGCGAAGGATTAACAGCCGGAGACAGCGTGATTTATGAAGGGAATATCAACCTGGCGCACGAATCGCCGGTGAAGCTGATACCTTAACACACAACAAACAATCAGGGTATGATCAAATTCCTTATCGAACGTCCCATCGCTGTATTCATGTCATTTACAGCCTTTTTCATACTGGGTATCATCACCTACCTCAACGTGCCGGTATCCTTGTTGCCCGATATTGACATCCCCGAGATCACCGTACAAATAGCCGGAAAGGACAATTCGGCCCGCGAACTGGAAAATACGGTTGTAGCGCCGGTCAGGCAGCAACTGCTTCAAATCGGCAAACTGCGCGACATTCAATCCGAAACAAGGGACGGTTCGGCAATCATCCGGCTGAACTTCGAGTATGGTACAGATACTGAGCTGGCTTTTATTGAGGTCAACGAAAAAATAGATGCGGCCATGGGTCGCATACCCAAGGAAATTGACCGTCCGCGCGTTGTAAAGGCCAGCGTTACCGATATTCCCGTCTTCAACCTGAACCTGACCCTGAAAGATGAAAGCGCCATACAAGGTTTTAACGAGGCCGAATTTCTCAACCTGAGCGAGTTTTCCGAAACCGTTATCAAGCGGCGCATCGAGCAGTTGCCCCAAGTGGCGATGGTGGACATGACCGGGCTGGTCTATAAGCAAGTAGTGATTACGCCCGATGAAAATAAATTGAAAATGTCGGGCATTAGCTTGTCGGAGATAGAGAACGCATTGAAGAACAACAACATCGACCCGGGCAGCATGACTGTCAAGGACGGCCATTACGAGTACAGCATAAAGTTTTCGGCGCTCATGCGCACCACCGGGGATATTCAAAGTGTTTATATCCGGAAGAACGACAAAATATACCAGCTCAACGATTTAGCCAGGGTTGAGCTGGCGCCCGAAAAGGAAAGCGGAATGGCTTTCTTCAATGGAAAACGGGCTATCTCGCTGTCGGTCATCAAGCAGGCCGATGAGAACATGGACAACCTGAAAACCGCATTGGATAAAACAGTCGGGCAATTACGCAGGAACTATCCCAATGTTTCATTCGATGTGTCTCAAAATCAAACCGAGCTGCTGGATTATACCATTTCCAATCTGAAACAGAACCTCTTGCTTGCCTTCATCTTCGTCTGCATTGTCTCGGCCTTGTTTATGAACGATGTAAAATCGCCCTTGATTATTGGATTGGGCATGTTTATATCACTAATTATCAGTCTTCTGTTTTTTTATCTGTTCCATATTTCGCTGAATGTAGTTTCCCTGACAGGATTGATTCTGGCCTTGGGGATGATGATAGACAACTCCATTATTGTAACCGACAATATCGGGCAATACCGGAAAAAAGGTCTGTCGCTGGATAATGCGTGCATAAAGGGAACTAATGAAGTGATTGCGCCAATGCTAAGTTCCTCGTTTACAACCATATCGGTATTCGTGCCATTGATATTCCTGAGCGGAATAGCAGGGGCCATCTTCTTCGATCAGGCATTTTCTGTTGCCGTAGGTCTTTTGGTATCTTATGTTACGGGAATAAGTTTGCTGCCAGTATTGTACAAAATGGTCTATTCTTTAAAAACGCCCTCTTTTCTGAAAAACAGGAGAATTGATGTGTTAATAAAAAGAAATAACCCTAAAAAAGACGTAGAAGAATCTGTTCACGAACAAATTTATCATCGTTCTATCGAATGGATTTTTGATCATAAAGTGTTAACAACTGTTATTATGCTGGCCGTTTTCCCCGTATGTTTCGGTTTGTTTGTGATGATACCCAAAGAAAAGATGCCCGATATAAGTCAAAATGAAATATTACTGAATATCGAATGGAACGAGAACATCCATATTGACGAGAATAAAGGGCGTACAATCAATGTATTGAACACGATAGGAACAGATGTGCTGGAAACTTCCGCCCTGATTGGACGGCAGCAATACCTGTTGAACCGTCAACGGGAAAAAACCGTTTCCGAATCGGAAATTTACATTAAAACCCGGACAATGGACGATATTCCGGCGCTGAAACAAAGTGTGGAAGCCTATTTTCAGAAGAATTATCCACAGGCCATTATATCTTTCTCTCCGGCAGTAACCATATTTGAACGGATATTTGTAACAGGCGAACCGGAACTGGTAGTTGAGTATTATGTTAAAAACAAAAATACTGTTCCCGATATTGAATCAACCCGCCAACTGGCTGATATTACGGCGCAAAAGGCTGGCCAACAACCCACGGGAATATCCTACCAGAAACAGCTGAATCTGTATATAGACAAGCAAATGTTAATTTTGTACGGCGCTTCTTATAGCGATATATACCAAGCCTTAAAAACCGGATTTAAGGAAAATGAATTTTCTACTTTGCGTTCTCAACAGCAATATTTGCCCATTATATTGGGAAATGAGGAAAAAGATGTGCGCGAGGTGATTGATAACACCCTGATTTACACCACCAACGATGCTAGCGGTAAAAGAAACAGCCTGTCATTGAGCGCTTTTGTCAGTGTGGTTGCTTCGGAAGACACCAAGAGCATTATTGCAGGAAAGAATGGCGAATACATACCTTTCAACTTCTATGAAACAGACCGCCCCGAACAAATAATGGAAAACCTGAGAGCCGGCATGGAAGAAAACAGCGATTGGGATGTGGACTTTTCAGGAACATTTTTCTCCAATAAAAAGATGATTGGCGAACTGATGATTATCTTGTTCATTTCCATCATGTTAATGTATTTCATTCTTGCCGCCCAGTTCGAGAGTTTTATCCAACCCCTGATTGTGTTGCTTGAGATTCCGATTGATGTTGCTGCCGCCCTTGGCTTGCTTATCGTACTGGGGCACAGCCTCAACCTGATGTCGGCTATCGGCATTGTGGTAACCTGCGGTATTATCATAAACGACAGCATCTTGAAAGTGGACATTATGAACCAGCTCCGAAAAGAAGGACTGCCGTTGATGGATGCCATTCACGAAGCCGGACGAAGAAGGTTGAATGCCATCCTGATGACAAGCCTGACATCCATCGTCTGTATGGCTCCCCTGCTGTTCAGCAGCGACATGGGCTCGGAACTCGAAAAGCCGCTTGCCATTGCCACTATTGGCGGTATGCTTATCGGAACGCCGGTTAGCCTGTTTGTCGTTCCACTGGTGTATTGGCGGATTTACAGGAGAAAAGATCGTAACTAAAGTGTGTATTGTATTAAAACAGGGGTATTAAATTGACAAAGTCAATTAATCACCCCTAATGCTTTATACTGATAGATTACATTTACAGCGATAAGTATCAAATCTCTATCACCTATGAAAGCAGGCATACTTTCAATCTGTTTATACTTGTGTATCTTGACTTTACAGGCTCAGGACGGTGCATCTGCTAAACTGTCAGGCTTCGTTAGAAATATCAACTCGTTCAATTACTTAAATCCGCAGGAGAAAGTGTATCTGCACTTTGATAATACGGGTTATTACAAATCGTGATAATTGTTTTTGTTTCTTGCATTTGTGTTTCCATAAATTCGACTCGGTATTGGTCATTTACTTTTGATGAAATGCCTTTCTTGTTGCCTTTTAACTTTTCGTAGTGCAAAAATGCTACTTTTGTCTTTAAATTCGCAATAAATCGAATTTATTCTGTGGTTTTATTAACGAAAAGTTAAAAATAACAAGATTTATTTTTCTGACTAATTGCATTTTTGTTTACCTTTGCTACAATCTTAAAACTCAAAGCGTTGAGTTTGGATGGACATATTTTGATTAATAGAAGCATTTTATATTATCCTCACTTAGAAATCTGACAATTTCAAAAAGCAACGAGGATGATAAGCAGATGTTCCATGTCTTTGTATATACAAGAGGCATGGGACTGTTTGCTTATTTCGTTGCTGGGCTTTGTCAGAGCCTCTAAGTGAAATAAGTATAACAGTTCCCATGCTTCTTTTTATTTTGTAAAATTCTCTGAGGGGGCGAGGGGAAGTGAAGATTATGGAAAATAAAATTTCAAGATTCAAGATTGTTCTTGACTTTACAGATGAAGCAAAAGAGGAACTTCGTAATTGCCTGAATATTATTGATGACTTTTTTAAGGAGTGTTGTGGCGGAACTAGTAAACACAAAAAGATTAAATTACTTGTAATTTTTCTCGCTGTTGGATTGTCTGTTCAGGCACAGCAGGCTGTTGTTGCAGCCGGAGGCGCCGCAGAGGGTAGCGCCAGTTCGGTAGATTATTCGATTGGACAGCTATTTTATACCACAAATGAGAGTGAGGAAGGAACGGTTTTTTCGGGGATACAGTTGCCGGATGAATTTTATTCAGAGACAGAAGTCATCACATTGACTGAGGTTAACAAGACGAATTTTTCGGTATTTCCAAATCCTACCGTTGATGTATTGAACTTACAGATTGATAATTATTTGGACGCAAAATGGAGTTATCAACTGCTCAATGTAAGCGGGATGTCTTTGAAAACAGAGCTAATTAACGTTGGTATAACATCTATTTCTATGCAAGGCTTAGTTCCAAATATCTACATTTTAAGAATTATAAGAGATAAGAAAAACATTAAACCCTAACTCCGCTTAATTTAGGTAGTCTATTTGAATTTTGGCGAACAGCCTCTGTGTTTTCTGGGTGATTTCGGACAGGCGCCATTGGTTTCTTATCTTCATTTTGTAAATTGCTTTTGAGA
>NZ_BAAHWV010000052.1:0-14344 GCF_054601255.1 Viscerimonas tarda
GTTGCCCTCGCTGGGCAACTGTTAATTCCAGTTTCTTTATCTTTCCCATTCCTAATTGTATATACCATACTAGAACGGAAAGACAAACTAAATATTTTATACAAACTAATTATGAACACTTACTTATAAATTATCCGTATTACGCAATAAAAAGTTCAATTGCGAACAAAATACTAACAACTGAAGAGTACGAAAAAGTAAAATCTCAAGTGCGTGAAATCTCAGAGCCTGTTTTATTTACAATTGGTTATGAAGGCATTTCATTAGAAACTTATATGAATAAGTTGATAATAAATGACATCAAGGTGTTATGTGATGTTCGAAAAAATGCTTTCAGCCAGAAATACGGATTCTCAAAGAGTCAACTGGAGAAAGCCTGTAATGGGGTTAATATAAAATATGTACACATCTCTGATCTAGGTATAGAATCAGAATTTCGGCAAGATTTGCATTCGCAGAAAGATTACGATATTCTTTTTAACAATTACGACAAAACGGTACTTAAAACGAACGGTTCTGCCCTTAAGATTATTGTTGACCTTTTGAAAAAAGAAAAAAGAGTAGCTTTAACTTGTTTTGAAAAAAATCCTGCTCAATGTCATAGAAGCAGGGTAGCAAAACAATTGATGACAATTAGAGATAGAGATTATTCTTTAAAAAATTTGTAATATGTCTTCAACGAAAATCCTGATAACAGTTAAAACCTATCCGACATTATCTGAAAAGTATGATGAATTAGTTTGTACAGCAGGATTTAAAGAAGATGGCTCTTGGATTCGTATCTATCCTGTTCCATTTCGTAAACTAGATTATCAAAATCAATATCACAAATGGCAGTGGATAGAAATGGATATTGTAAAAAATACCACTGATTTTCGTCCTGAAAGTTTTCGCCCAAAGGATATTGAAAAAGATTTTATTGTAGGTGTAAAAATGGGAACGAAGAATAGTTGGGCTTTAAGAAAAGATATTGTTCTGAGAAATGTCCACACCAATATGTCTGATCTCATAGCTAAAGCAAAGAATGCAAATGACAATACATCTTTGGCAACCTTTAATAGATTTTGTTTGTGAACCATGTGAACGTGAATGGAACAAGAAAAAATTAGCCGTTATTCAAGGAAATAAAGCTCAACAGGATTTATTTTCGGAAACTGCAAAAAAACTTTTTCAGATAGTAAAGAAAGTACCATATGAGTTTTCTTATATCTTTACGTCTGAAGATGGAAAGCAACGCAAATTAATGATTGAAGATTGGGAACTAGGACAATTATATTGGAATTGTTTAAAGGATGCTGAAGGCGATGAGGTTTTAGCATGTAAAAAAGTGAAAGAAAAGTATCTTGATTACATGGCCAAAGAACGAGATTTACATTTCTTTTTAGGTACAACAAAGAAATTTCATAATGTAGGGCCCAATCCTTTCATTATAATAGGAACATTCTATCCCCCTAGAGAGCAGAATTTACAGTTAAGTATATTTTAACGATACTTCATCATAGGCTTAGAAACTGAATTCAGAATCTTGAAAAGATTTGAGAACCAAAAATAGCTTCTGCTTTTGTTGAAAACTTTCAGTCTTTTTAAGCTAAGAAAAGGCTATTAATAACTACCTTTAGCCTATCAAAAAAAATAGTTTATGCAACCCTATATACATCTTCATGTCCATTCGCAGTATTCGTTGCTGGATGGCCAGGCCAGTATCTCCAAGATAGTTGATAAAGCAAAAAGCGATGGCATGAAAGCCATTGCCCTGACCGACCACGGCGCCATGTTCGGCATAAAAGAGTTTTTCAACTACGTGAAAAAGAAGAATGCGCCGTATAATGATGCCATAAAAAAGCTGACGGAAGAACTGAAAGAAGCCGAAAAAGAAGGAAACGCAACTTTGTTGGAAGAGCTGAAGATCTCGCTGAAGGAAGAAAAAACGCATCTGTTCAAGCCTATTCTCGGATGCGAATGTTATGTGGCTCACCGTAGCCGCCTCCTGAAGGAAGGCAAAGAAGACATGAGCGGCTGGCATCTGATTCTATTGGCAAAAAACCTGACAGGTTATAAAAATCTCATCAAAATGGTTTCTTATAGCTGGACGGAGGGTTTTTATATGCGCCCGCGCATCGACAAGGAACTACTCGAAAAATACCACGAGGGATTAATTGTTTCATCGGCTTGCCTCGGGGGAGAGATACCTAAAAAAATTGTCGCCGGTAACACCGAGGAGATGGAGGCTGCCGTACAATGGTTCAAAAATCTTTTCGGCGATGATTTTTACTTGGAACTGCAACGCCATAAAACCAATCGCCCGGACGCAAATCAGGAGGCCTACCCCATACAGGAACAAGTGAACAAGGAACTGATTAAGTTGAGTGAAAAGTACGGAATAAAACTCATCGCAACCAACGACACCCACTTTGTGAACGAAGAAGACGCCGATGCCCACGACAGGCTGATTTGTCTCAGCACAGGAAAGGAACTTGACGACCCTAACCGGATGAGGTACACAAAGCAGGAATGGCTCAAGACCACAGCCGAAATGAATGAGCTGTTTAAAGATGTTCCGCAGGCCTTGGCAAACACGGTTGAAATTGCCAATAAAATTGATTTTTACTCCATTGATTCGGGTGCATTAATGCCATTCTTCAATATTGATGAGTCGTTCGGCACAGAGGAAGCATATAAAAACAACTATTCGGAAGCTGATCTGATTGCCGAATTTACTGAAGCTACCTACCACCGTTTAGGTGGATACGATAATGTTATCCGCATCAAACTCGAGTCGGACTACCTGCGTCATCTCACCCTGATTGGCGCCGAGCAACGCTACAAGGACATGAACGCTGAAACCAAAGAGCGTATAGATTTTGAGCTGGACACCATGAAGAAAATGGGATTCCCCGGGTATTTTCTTATTGTTCAGGACTTTATCAGCGCCGCACGCAAAATGGGAGTTGCTGTTGGCCCCGGACGCGGCTCGGCGGCAGGCTCATCTGTTGCTTATTGCCTCGGAATCACCGACATCGACCCCATCAAATACGATTTGCTATTCGAGCGGTTCCTGAATCCCGACCGTATATCCATGCCCGATATTGACGTCGATTTCGATGACGACGGGCGAGGGGAAGTCCTCCGGTGGGTAACCGAAAAATACGGGAAGGAACGTGTGGCGCACATCATCACCTACGGCACCATGGCAACAAAATCGGCGATTAAGGACGTAGCCCGCGTGCAAAAATTGCCTCTCTCCGAATCGAACCGGTTGGCCAAGCTTGTTCCCGACAAAATACCCGATAAAAAGAAAGTTACGCTGGGTGATGCCATAGATTACATTCCCGAACTGAAGGAGGCGATGACTCATGGCGATCAAATAACCAAAGACACGCTTAAATATGCCCAGATGCTGGAAGGGAATGTGCGCAACACGGGCGTACATGCTTGCGGGGTAATCATCGGGCAACAAAACATTTCGGATGTGGTTCCGGTGAGCACAGCCGAAGACAAGGAAACCGGTCAAACCATCCTGGTTACGCAATACGAAGGCTCGGTTATTGAAGAAACCGGACTTATAAAAATGGACTTCCTGGGACTTAAAACGCTTTCAATTATTAAGGACGCGCTTGAGAATATCAAACATACGACCGGTGAAACCGTTGATATAGATACCATATCGCTCGAGGATGCAAAAACATACGAGCTGTACAGCCAGGGTAAAACAACCGGCACTTTCCAGTTTGAATCGGCCGGTATGCAGAAATACCTCAAAGATTTGCAGCCCACCAAATTTGAAGACCTGATTGCCATGAATGCCCTCTATCGCCCGGGGCCAATGGATTATATTCCTCAATTCATCAACCGGAAGCATGGACGGGAAGAAATTGCATACGACATACCGGTTATGGAACGCTACCTGAGCGATACTTATGGCATAACCGTCTATCAGGAACAGGTCATGCTTTTGTCGAGATTGCTGGCCAATTTCACGCGTGGAGAATCGGATGAACTTCGTAAAGCGATGGGTAAAAAGATGATCGACAAGATGAACGCCCTGAAAGAGAAGTTTATCAATGGCGGGAAAGCAAACGGACACGAAGAGAAAATACTGAACAAAATATGGGCCGACTGGGAAAAATTTGCCTCCTACGCCTTCAATAAGTCTCATGCTACCTGCTATTCGTGGGTGGCGTATCAAACTGCCTGGTTGAAAGCGAATTACCCATCGGAATACATGGCTGCGGTACTTTCGCGGAATTTATCCAACCTGACCGAAATCACCAAATTCATGGACGAATGCAAAGCCATGGGTATGAATGTGCTTGGGCCTGATGTCAACGAATCGTTCCTGAAGTTTTCGGTAAACAAAGCCGGAGATATTCGGTTTGGTTTGGCGGCCATTAAAGGAGTGGGAGAAGGCGCCGTTTTCAACATTATTGAAGAACGCGAAAAGAACGGGCCTTTCAAAAGTATATTCGATTTTGTTGAACGAGCCAACCTGACAACCTGCAACAAACGAAACATCGAAGGACTGGCATTGGCCGGAGCATTCGACAATTTCCCCGAAATTGCCCGAGAACAGTTTTTCGGAATCAGCGCTAAAGGCGAAACATTTATCGACCAGCTTATACGCTACGGCAGTAAATTTCAATTGGATAAAAGCCAGAATGCCAACTCTCTTTTTGGGGGAGATGCCGTTGTTGATATTGCCTACCCCGATATTCCATACGCCGAAAAGTGGCCCGATTTGGAACGCCTGAACAAAGAGCGGGAACTTATTGGCATTTACCTGTCGGCACATCCTCTCGACGAATATGCAATCATTCTGAAATATGCCTGCAACATAGGGGCATCGGAATTGGAAGATAAGGGCGCTTTCAGAAACAAAGACGTTATTTTCGGCGGACTTGTCAGCAATATCCGTGAGGGAATGACAAAGAGGGGACAACCCTATATGATAATCACCATAGAAGACTTTAACGGAAGCGGCGAAATTGCCTTATTCGGAGACGATTACATAAATTTTGGCCGCTATGGACGGAAAGGATTGTACCTTTTTATCAAAGCGAGAGTACAACCACGCAAATTTGATGCTAACCAACTCGAACTGAGAATCAACTCAATACAGCTGTTGCCGGATGTGAAAGGCCAGCTTATCGAAAAAATCTCCATCTCGTTGCCCTTGCACGAATTGAATACGCAGATGATAGATGAACTGTCGGCATTGATTAAAGGGAAAGGAAACGAAGGCAATACGGTCTTGTATTTCGACCTGATAGACGGAGAAACCAACATGAAAGTTGAGCTATTTGCCCGCAGCACAAAAATAACCGTGAAGAGAGAACTAATTGATTACCTCGAAGAAAGTGCGCTGATTGATTTCAGGATAAACTAACAAGGGTAAATTGCCGGTTTCAACTAAATCCCAAGCCATTTTTCGGGGATACATTGACTGTCGTAAAACTGCTGGTTCTTGAACCATTGCTTTGGAGCAATGACTATTTTTTGCGGATTGTTGTTCAGCCAGGCTCCCCACCAGCTAAAACTGCTGTTGGCAATGATATTATGCCTGCACAGACTCATCAGCTGCATGTCGATGTAGCTATCCTCCCCTGTATTCCAGTTTACTAGAATAAATGAATAGTCTTTGAAATCAATGTTATTCTTCACCCATTCCATGTCGTCGGAAAAGACGAAAAAGTGTGGATTTATAAGCCTTTCGGCTATATATTCTATTGCCTTAGAATAATAATCGATACTGCAAATTGCCAAGCTGGTTGTTGGGTCGGTAACATAGTCGCCACGCCGGATGTGTATGGAAACAGCTTCGGCTTTGGATGCTATTTCTTCTACCAATTCAGCATTGCGTCCTTTCAATGCATTCTTAAATCTGAAATCGGCTCTGATGGCCGGTTCGATAGATTTAAAATATATTTCATTCTGAAAATAACCTGCCAGAATAGTATTATCCCTGAGCTTTGCAAACTCCGCTTCATGAAGCATGGCGCGAGGATCGGAGAAAACACCTAACAGTTTCGATAAGAAGGGGCGCTTTAGAAAAAATAGCTTGTATTTCACAAAAAACTTACTCCTCCAGCCTTGCTTGAGGGTCAGATTGGTCTCGAACACATCAAGCTCGAATCGCCGTTTGGTGGCTTTCGTTTTTTTAGTATAATAAAACAAGTCTATGGAAAACGGCACATTCAAACGGGTAGCCAGCGCTTTTCCCGCAGCATACTGAAACATCTGATTGCCTAATCCTCCTGATAATAGAATTTTTATCACTTATTTCCCGTTTTGATGAATTTATACATTACCATTTATTAACCGCCTCAATTACCTCCTTCACCTCATCGTCCGTCATGCCGGTGAATAAAGGCAAGCTGAGTATGTTGCGATGGATTTCCTCCGTGATGGGGAAACTGAGGTTTTTCCATTCCTTGTAGGCCTCCTGTTTATGAGGTGGGGTGGGATAATTAATCTGAGTCTGAATCCCTTTCTCTTCCAGATAACGCTGAAATGCATCCCGCTCTTTTGTCCGCACCACAAACATGTGAAAGCTATGCTCTTTTTCTTCCCGGTAAACAGGCAATGCTATTTTCGGATGGCTTATATTATTCAGGTAATGGGAGGCAATGCGCTGTTTTTCGACAATGTAGTCGTCCAGATACTTGAGTTTAACGCTCAATATAGCGGCCTGAATCTCGTCCAAGCGCGAATTGATACCTTTGTACCGGTTGACATATCTTTGAGCCGAACCATAATTGGCAATGCTCCTTATCGTGTCGGCCAGTTCTTTGTCGTTCGTGGTAACTGCTCCCGCATCGCCCAGCGCACCCAGATTTTTTGTCGGATAGAAGCTGAAGGCGGTCGCGTGGCAAAGATTCCCTACCTTGATGCCTTTATAAATGCTTCCATGCGCTTGTGCGGCATCGTCAACAAGTTTCAGCTGGTATTTGCCGGCAACAGCCTTTAGCGCATCCATATCGCAAACCAGTCCATACAGATGAACAGCAAGAATGGCTTTTGTCCGGGTAGTTACTTTTTCTTCAATCTTTTGGGCATCAATGGTATAGCTCTCCATGTCCGGTTCAACCAAAACGGGGGTCAGTCCACTTTCGGAGATGGCAAGAATGCTGGCTATATAGGTATTGGCCGGCACAATTACTTCATCGCCAAGCTCGAATACGCCCAGTTCGATATAAGACGAAAAAATAAGGCGGATAGCATCCAATCCATTTCCCACACCCACACAATACTTTGCGCCACAATATCCGGCATATTGTGTTTCAAAATCGCTACACGCCTTGCCACGAATATACCAACCCGACTCTAAAACAGCGAGCGCCGCCCGATTGATTTCGGTTTGATATTGCTGGTTGATTCGCTTTAATTCGAGAAAAGGGACCATATTTTAGTTGAAAATTAATTATTCAGTTAGTCGTTATTCTTGTGCCTCCCCAGCTTGATGTTCCATTTTGGAATATCAAGTTGAACTCGGCATTATTCGGTTGAAACATAAAATCATCAGTCAATATTAATCAGGTAGGTATCATAAACCACCCCTCTGCCGCCAAATCCTTCTTTTTGCGCGATAAGACCGGCATTGAGGTAACGCCCTGCATCTTCGGTAGATGTGCCGAAATCGAAATACTTCTTGCCGGGGAAGACAGCGTTGAGCAGCCGGTCGAAAAGCAAATCCAAAGCGCCCGATTGTTTTCCTTCTTCATTGGCCGAAATATATTGTACGTGAGCAACTTGTCCGGTTTCAAAAACCAGGCAACCGGCTATTGTTTTTTCATCTTTCAGCACGGTAAACAAGCGGATTTGCGCCGGAAATTTCGATTTCAGGTAACTTATCTCCGTCAGCGAATGTACCGGTTTCGTTTGGTGCCTGACGAGCAGATTGTCCTCCAGAATATTCCAGAAATCGCCGAATCCGGTTGCTTCCTTAATCACCAAGCCCTCGGCGATGGCTTTTTTCAGTTGCCTTTTTCTCAACTGGGCATATTTCAGCCGGACATTCAGGTCGATGGTGGAAGAAATCAAGCGCGAAACAAGAACGGCATTGTGCCTGAAAAGGGCGTATAAATCTTCCTCCGAAGGGGAATGATGGTAGATATGAGGGACGGCCTTATAGACAAGCTTTTTTATGCCGTTTTCGGCCAGAAATTCCGTCAATGAAGAAAATAACGCCAGCACATCTTCGGCTTTTGCTTCTGTTGGCAAAACAAACCCTCCGTAAGTTAATCCCTGGTGCGAATAGAGCGTATCGCCGGAAATATTCCCCGGCAGAAGCGCTATCAAGCGGTTTTTATCATCGTAACACATCAACGAATAATCGACAAACCGGTCGGAATGATATTCCATAAAATCGCGACAGAACAAAAATGTACCGTTTTTCGACAGCCGGACAAAAGCATCCCATACCGTCTTGTGCCCGGTCGTGTATCTAATGATTTGCATTTGTCAGGTATTCTTTAAAGTCGGAGTATCTCCTGATATAATCATCTTCTTCGTAGCCATGAGAGGCCAACACCAGACAAATGGCGCCCGAAGAATAATTTTTCTCCACCGCCCAAATGCCCGGAGGTAAATGCAAGCCGACTATAGGCCGGTTGAGTGTTACCGTTCTTTTGTTTTTCCCATCGTCCAATTCCACGTCGAAACTGCCGCTGGCCGCAATCAGTATTTGGTGGCAGGTTTTATGCGCATGACCACCCCTGGTTTCGCCCGAGGGAATATCATATACATAAAAAACCCGTTCGATATTGAAAGGTATATTTTCGCCTCCATGCACGGGAGTAATATTTCCGGCTCTGTTTTTTATCACGGGAAACTCCAATAAATCGCAATCGAAAACAGTTTTGTCGGCAACAGCTTCTCTTTTCAATTTAGTGACGCCATTTTGCGATAACGAGAGCTTTTGTGATGGATCGCGCTTTACATATTTTCGGAATGTTTGATAGTTGCGGATGTATTCGTTTTCCATATAAGGCAGGGAGGCCAATACCAGACAAAGCGAATTGGTGGAAAAATTATCCAAACTCCGCCACATTTTATTCGGTACATACAAGCCAATATTCGACCGGTTGAGGGTATAGGTCTTTTTTTCCTGCCCGTTATCCAGTACAACGTCGAAGCTGCCGGATAAAGCAAAAATAACCTCTTCCTGATTTTTAAATGCGTGGCTCCCTCTCTTTTGCCCACCCGGCACATCGTATATCCAATAGGCGCGGGCAATGCTGAAAGGAATTTGAATCCGGCTTTCGATAATGGACAAATTCCCCCGCTTGTCTTCCAATTTGGGCAATGTTATAATTTCTTCCTGCATCCTTCTATTTTCTTAACCAAGGTTCGGGATTTAGTTTTGTAGTGCCTTTCCATAGCTGAAAGTGCATCTGGGAGCGGCCTGTGTCTATATCGGTATATATTCTTCCCAGGCTCTGCCCTGTTTCTACTTTTTGGCCTATCTTAACCGACACCTGTTGTATATTTCCATAAAAAGTGTAGTAGCCGCCATGCCGCACGATAACATAGTTGTTGTATCCCGGAAATGCCCCAACAACCGTAACCTCTCCCTGAAAAATAGAGCGGGCTTCCGATCCGGCCTGTGTCTGGATGTCGATTCCGTTGCTTTCGGTTGTTACATTCCATTGGTGTTGCTGAGCGCCAAACCGGCCTACAATTGTATATCGCCCCGTAACCGGCATAGGAAATCGCCCCTTGTTTGTTACAAAGCTATTGGAAAGGGTGATATTCTCTTGCGTTGTTGCCGGAGAGCGTTCTTCTGCCGGTGTTTTAGGCTTATTTGCGGCATTTGCTTTTGCTTTTTCGGCGGCAATGCGTTTTGCTTCCCGTTCTTGCCGGGCAACTTCTTCGGCAATTAATTTTTCTATTTGAGCATTCAAGGCATTGGCCTGTTGCTGTTTTTTCCTGATTATTTCCTGAAGTTCTTTTTGCTTTTCGTTTGCTTTTTTCACCTCTCCCTGCTGAACAGTTTCCTCTTCTTTCAGTTTCTTTTGTTCAGCCCGCCGTTCGGCCAATAAATTCAGCTTTTCCTTTCTCCTTTTCTCTAAGTCCAGTTTTTTTTCCTCCAAATCGTGGCTGTCTTTTATTATTTCGTCGGCCTGCCGGTTTCGCCATTCGGAGTAATCTTTCAGGTATTTCATCCGGCGGAGGGATTCGCTCATCGACTTCCCCGACAGCACAAACAGCAATTTATTTTTGTTCTGCTTTTTCCGAATCATGCCCTTTATTGCAAGCGCATAATTTCCTCTTTTCTGATCAAGTTTCACCGAGAGCCGTTTAATCTCTTTTTCTGTTTTTATATGCTCCAGCGTTATATTTTCGACTTCTTTGTTCAGAAGAGACACCACTTCCTGCCGTGAATTAATTTGCTTCGACAACAGTTTTATCCTGTCGAGCAAGGTATTTGTATTCACCTTCGTAGTTCGCAAAAGTTTATTTGTTGTTTCAATTTCTATCAAAGCTTTTTTGCGCTGATTCTCCAGGTCTTTTATTGCTTTCGTTTGAGAAAAAGCAGAAAGACCGACAGATAACAGAATCAATAGAACTAATTTTCTTCTCATTTTATTTTCATATAAGCGCCAATTATATCGGCAATAGACGCTTTATCGTATTTATTCGGTATGGAATCATCAATTTCAACTTTACTGTTTATATCCAGTTTAGAATAGTTTATTTCCACATCGAAACGCTTTTTTTCTATATCAACATTGGCCAGCATCTTAGTTGGATAGATGTAATTTGCATCTTTCACAAAGCTATCGTAGGTCCATTGCAAGGTGTAATTTTTGCCTGGAGAAAAAATAAGCGCCGATACAATCCGGTCGGAAGGGTCGATGGCAAAGTTATAGAGCAATCCCGATTTATCGACGGTTTTCATTTGGTACATATTCCCCGAAGGCGCGCTCACATCAAACAACCGGTAGTCGTCTTTTGTTACACTTTGTTGTCCGGGCAAAAACAACGAATTGGTTAACAAGGCCTGAAGATTGTAATAATTGAAATACACCCCCCGCGAAGCTTGTAAATCACCGATGCGCTCAAGGGCATATTTTTTGTTCATGCGATCGATAACAAGCGCCGAGCTGGGAGTAATACTGATGCGAATAACCTCCAATCCCAACAACGGGCGAATAGACAGCTGAACAATACTGTCTCGAAGCACTTTCACGTGTACGGCTGTTTTCATGCCGCTCTTGGAATTTGCCGGACGCAATTCCATATCCATCTTTCCACTTATAGTTGTATATTTCAACTCATTGTTCAGCACATCGGCTATCAACTCTGACTGAGATTTCACGGACAATGTACCGCCCGACGAAACGTTTGTTTTTTTAGAGCCGCAAGCCGGTAGAATGGCCATAAATGCGCTCAACAACACCAGTTGAGCAATGCTACGAAGCTTTATCTTTCCCATATTTATAGTTCTGATATATATTTTCCGGTTTTTACTTTTTCGTCCAATGTTTTAGATCTGCTGTCGCCTTTTTCTTTGGCCTTTTCCCAATATTCTTTGGCTTTTTCTTCATCGCCAAGTTTAAACAGCACATCGCCAAAATGTTCTAAAACCTCCGCGCTCACTTCATTCTCCTTTTCCTGACTGTATCTTACTGCATTTTCGATGTATATTCTGGCCGTAACATAGTCGCCCTGCTCAAACATAATCCACCCGTAAGTGTCGAGATAAGTTGGATTGGTGGGTTCGGCTTTTATTGTTATGCTGCTCATTTTTTCGGCTTTGTCCAGTTCCTTTTTTTCGAGCGACAGATAATAGCTGTAATTATTCAGTATCCCCAAATTCTGCGGATTGTATTCCAATGCTTTCCGGTAGGCAACGAAGGCGCTATCCGTTTTTTCCAGCTCAAAATAAGCGCTGCCTGAAAGTCCGTAAAGTTCGGAGATCAAGCCCGGACCATCTTCGTCCGAAACAACCGATATTCCTTTTTGCAAGACATCAATAGCCGCCGGATAATCTTTTTCCTGATATATCCCCGCAGCCAGGCGTAAATAAAAAATGGGTTCGTCGGGGATGTAGGAAATGGCCGTTTTGCAGACTTCTATATACCTGTTCAAACTATCCTGAGGAATGGTTTTTATCAACAGTTCCCAACCCACCGGATTGGTAGGATTCGATTCGGCATAGACCTGAAACTGAAATTCGGCTTCATTGGGTTTCTGCTGTATCATCAACAAATTGCCGTACATCAGGTTCAGTTTGGGCTCCTGCGGATATTCCATCATCAAGGTGTCCAGAATGGCATTGGCCCGTTGAGTTTCGCCATCGCTTTGTTGCAAGGCTCCAACATATTGCGCCAGAATCCCTAATTTTAAATCAATATCGAGTTTTTGGCTGAACAATGCGGCATACAACTCCCTTTTGGCGCCCTCTTCGTTATTGGTCTTTTCGTAATAATGGGCCATCGCCGATATGAGCGCCGCATTTTCGGGGTCAATGGCTTTTGCCTTGCTAAAGGTGATATAGGCATCCTGCAACCGGTCGTCCTGCATATACAAATCGCCCAGATACACGTAGTATTTTACGTCCGCAGGATATTTATCAATGCATTTCTGTATTTCGGCATAGGCTTTCTTTCTGTCGTCAAGGGCCGAATACAGGCTCACTTTCTGAAGGATAATTTGTTCGTTCAATCCTGCCACTTTTTCCAAATCGTCCAATGTGGCTATGGCTCCCGGCAAATCTCCGTCCAAGCGGTAAGATTCGGACAAATAAAGGTAGATATCAAATTTTGACGGGTCTTTCGACACCAAAAATTTATAGACATCTATTGCTTCCGTATATTGCTGAAGTTCCAAATACAAGGTGGCCAGAGATGCATTGTAGTAGAAATTCGCTTCATCATATTTCACGGCCTTTTTATAAAAGTCCAGGGCTTTGCTTTTTTGATCGAGCGAGTTATAGAAATTTCCAAATTCATAAAGCAAAGCGGCGTTGGTAGAATCTATTTGGTGGCAATAGCTGATGTAATCGAAATAGGCATCGTAATTTTCCGTAACCTTTGCATTAATTGCTTCGTAAAAATAATAATCGAATTTTCGACTATCTTCAGCCGACAGCGCTACTTTTTGCTTCGTTTTAAGCGATTCCTTTTTCGCCGGCTTATTTGCCGGAAAGGCAATTAAACAGCTAAAAATAAACAGAATAAGAAATATTGAACGTATATAGTTTTTAATCATAATTAAATAGTTAATCGTTACGCGAATTACAGCTTATTTGCCTGTATGCCCAAAGCCGCCTGCTCCACGAGTGGTATCTGTAATTTCGTCAACTTGTTCCCATTCTACCTGAGCATGAGCGGCAACCACCATCTGACAAATACGTTCGCCATCTTTTATGGCAAAATCCTGACTGGACAAATTCACCAGAATCACCCTGATTTCGCCCCTGTAATCGGCATCAATAGTCCCCGGCGAATTTAATACGGTAATTCCATGTTTAATAGCCAAGCCGCTGCGAGGCCTGATTTGCGCTTCGTAACCTTTTGGCAGTTCGATAAATAGACCTGTCGGTGCCAATACCCTCTCCAGTGGTTTCAGCACAATTTCCTCCGTTAAATTTGCACGCAAATCCAATCCGGCAGAGTACTCCGTAGCATACTCCGGTAAAGGATGTTTAGAATTGTTGATGATTCTTATCTTCATTGTTATAGTAGTTACAAGTTTTCAATAATAAACGGAAGAGGCTATTGCATTTAATACAAAACGCTTCCAACATGCGAAAATAACTATTTCTTCGCAATGAATTAACAAATTGATAAAAATTAAGAGGTTAAAATTGTATAGGAGAGGAAAAAAGCCCCTCATTAGTCTCCCCGAAGGGAGAAATCAAATTCCTCTCTTTCGGGAAAGAGGGGGAGATTATTAAAGTACTGCTACCGCTTTGCGTACTACAGCAAGGCGTTTGGCAAGAGTTTTGTCCTTGCTTGCCACATGCATGTTGTATTTCAGTTGCATACGCATCAGCGCATCAGCCGGCAATCCCATAGCAGCTTCAAAAAGCATGGCCGTGGTGGTGGTGAGTGGACGCCGTTCGTTAAGTATATCGTTCAATATTTTGTACGATATTCCCATCTGTGCAGCAAGTTTAGTCTGCGCCAGGCCACGGTATTCTATTTCATCTTTCAAGACTTCGCCCGGGTGAATAGGACGGGCACAAACCAAATTTCCCATAATTATTTTATTTATAAGTAAGTACTCAAAATTAAGCGACATTATGCGAATAGTTAATGAACAGTTCTTTACCCACCGCTGCCACCGCCCTGTTGGTGGAGTAGAAAAGTGTGTCAGTACTCGCATAGTCCTGTGGTCT
>NZ_BAAHWV010000053.1:0-14121 GCF_054601255.1 Viscerimonas tarda
GTTGCCCTCGCTGGGCAACTGTTAATTCCAGTTTCTTTATCTTTCCCATTCCTAATTGTATATACCATACTAGAACGGAAAGACAAACTAAATATTTTATACAAACTAATTATGAACACTTACTTAATTAATAATTAGTTTTATTGTTTTTTGCCTTTCTCCTACTATTTTCAACAGATAAATACCTTGCGGCAGTTCCGTTGGAATTACCATACTTGGTTCAGTTTTTATCTTTTCTTGAAGCATTAAATGTCCTTGTAAATTATATAATAAAATGCCACTTTCTAAGTCTATTTTTTCTAAACCACGTATAATAATTGATGAAGCATCATAATTAGCATTAATAGAAATATTATCATCAATTATTATCTGATCTATTTTAGTGATATCCGATTCAGACCCTACAAATGACATCGTTTGCTGTGGCTGTGAAGAAAAGGCACTTTTAATTTGTTGCCAAACATCTGGTCTATCAGTAGTGATTACTGCAGTTGAAAAATAAGGAACACTCATCAATCCAAAGTGGTCTCCTCTGATATCTTGATCAACATTTTTCATTGACCATTCCGCCCAACGATTCACAACTCCTTTAGGTCCTACAGGCTCCTCTGAAAATATACCGGGACGGAACCCTTTAGAAGATACGTAATGCAACAAATTATCATAAGTAACATTATTTCTGACAAATGATTGTAAATATGGATCAGACAACAATTTAAAATTAGTTTCTATTGCCAAAACAGATGACTCGGCACTATTAATCCATGAATCAATAAAAGTACAGGCATTAGACAATGCATTTGCACTTGCATCCGGTTGTATCATAGGCATAAATAAAACTCTTTCCAATTTTTCGTCAGAAAGCCCTGTTGCCGTCTTTATTTCGCTATATGTATATGGTATTTTGAAAGCAATATAACTTAACATATCAAGACTTGCTGCTTGGGTATAACATTTCTTAAATATTTCGGCCCAACTATTTAGAATAGATTGCTGACCCGCGGTTGTTGTAGGATCATAATCACAATTGATGCATCCTCCTCCGGCAGTATTTTTCCTGAGAAGTCCTTTTATATCTATTAATACAACCATGTCTGATCGCTTCAAAATAGACAATAGTGATGCAAATCGCAAGTAATAATTCTCCATATTTTTAGCCATGTTTCCATCAGGTGGGATAGATCCATTACGTTTTCTTAATTTTAAATAACGAATTGAAGAGTAATTTAAATCAAACAGATAAGCAGGATTTTGCCCTGAATAATCTGACAATCTGTTAATATTATAATCATGACTTAAAATTAGCATGTTGTCTTGTGTCTTCATAACATCGACTTCGACAATAGGGGTTTGTAAATAGGCATTTTGTATTGCTCGTCTAGAATTTTCTTGATCTCCATATCCTAAATTTCCACCCCAAAGTCCTCTATGAGCAGCAATAATAAGATCAGAACCAATACTCGTATTCGGTGATTTTATCGTTTGCCACACATTACAAGGACAAAAAGACGCAACTTCTAAATCAGCGCAAAAATGATCTGGGGGAAAAAGAGGGTTAACTGCAATCTCCGGAGGTTCTATGTTAAAATTAGGTAATGTTATATTATTTTCGATACCGGGAATTTTAATGCTTGAGAATGTAGCATGATGCAGAATAACAATAACTTTGACTCCAATAGGTTCTTGTAATAGGGAATATGGAGAATCAGAGTTATTTCCATGATTATATTTATCAACTCCCAATGCAGACGATTTTATATCCTTACTATCCCATGTAGGTGGAGAATACATAAATTCTTCACTCCAAACAGGATCGTCGTGTACTACAGACAAGCCTTCATAGGTGGTTGACGTGTGATCTAAGTGCATTTCATAAAGGATTGTATTTCTCACAGTATCAACAACAAAAACATCAATTTTGCCACCTAAAGACTCATTAACACTACCAATAATACCTCCGTTAAGATCTGCTTGAAGAGAAAAAACGGAAGATACATCAAGACTTGCATCATACTCACGTGTTTTGCTTTCGTAACTTTGAGCAAAAGCGCAAATCCCAAATAAAAACATAACAACAAAAAGTTGCATGTGTTTTGTCAATTTTAAATGTTTCATAATATATTTTTAAAAAAATAAGTATTTTTCAATTTTCATATCAACAACATAAATACAAATTCATTGTTTAATCATGTTGTCCTCGTTTCTTTAAATAATCAATCAAATACGCCGGACGATCCGTCTGAATTATCTTTGCACCCAGCGTATCGATCAAATAACCATAGCCCGCATCGGGATTTTTCAGCGACATGTCATCGTCATGACCGCCCGCCATCGTATCCCACAGCGTATTGTACCAAATCAACGATTTGCCTGCCAATTGCGATTTCATTTGTTTAGGCAATGGATGGCTATCGTCCACAAACAACAGTTCAAATGCAACCGGATATAATTCTTTTACAAAGAGTTGTATCTGCTCTGCTGCACCTTCCGCGTCTAAATGCACGATGGGCATATAAATCACTTTGTCAAGATAAGTTCTGAATTGTTCTTTCACCTCTTCTGCCGATTTACCTCCTTTCATTATTATTTGTTTAGTTGTTCCTGTTTTTTCCAGCAAAGCATATACCTCATCAAAATAACGGTCTGCTTTATCTAAATTGACTAAGATACGCCCTTTCATCAACAAGAGTGCTTCTTCCAAAGTCGGCGCTTTTTCTTTTGTCTTGATGGCGCAACCGTTTTTTAAACGGAGTGTTTGAATGGAATCCAATGTCCATTCGGCAATTTTGCCTTTTCCGGTAGAAGTACGGTCGAGTGTTGCATCGTGCATCAAAATAAATTGTCCGTCTTTGGTGCGTTGAACATCCAATTCCACAATGTCCACGCCCATTTTAATGGCATTTTCAATGCCCGGCAACGAGTTTTCCGGGGCATTGCGCCAGTCGCCACGGTGGGCGGCAACGAAGACGTAATTGCCGGTGGAATTGTGCAATTTTTGCAGCAACGTATCTACTCTGGTTTGTGCTATTGCTGCCGTTTGAATAAACAGCAGCAATAGAAAACTGATTTTCTGTATCATTGTACAATTACTTTACTTGTGTTATCGCCTAATTTCACCAAATAAATTTGTGAAGATACTACAGGAAAAGAGTGTTGTCCTTTATTTACCCATTGCTTCAATATCAGTTGCCCAAACAAGTTATATATGGAAATTTCACCGTCTTGTGTGGCAATCAGTTCAATCGTTTTATTCCCTGCAAAGGCATGTAATTCTTCGGTATTTAGAATTGAAATATTTGTTCCAGGTTCAGTAGCAAGTTCGCTGCGTTGCAGACCCGAACGTTGTGCATTTCCACCTTTCATTGCCCAATAACTGTTTGCCGGTCCGGTTACTCCTGTTACATTCACTTTGAACAGGTAAATATCTCCTGCTGTTTTTCCTGCCAAATAGATAGAGCCATCATTTGCTATTGCAGGTGCTGACCATATTTTGGTTGTCGTGTTCGTTCCATCGCTCAATGCCGCTTTATAAATTTGGTCTGCACTCGTTGTTTTATCTTCTATGATATAATAATTTCCGGCATCATCTCCGAAATGGATATAACCCAAATTATCAATAGCCGGAACGCTGCCCGCATTTCCGTCTGTTGCAAATTCCCATTTAAGTGTTCCGTCAGGATTTAGGGCGAAGATTTTTTTATTTTCCGATCCGGCAATGTAAAGAGTTCCGTTTGCACCTATGGCAACTCCCGATTGTTCTATTTTACTCAAATTGGCAACGGAAGGATACGTCCAGTTAGCATCAAATGTAGGAGTTAGATGGAGAGATACAACTTTCCCGGAACCTGCTGCTGCCAATAAATTTCCGTCCCCATCCATAGCCGGAGAGCCTGCTGCATAATAATTGGTGGAAGGGTCTATCTTATAATTGCCTAAAAGAGTCGGCGCCAAATCGGCATCAATACTATTCAGATTGTATGCGTAGAAACCGGAATTTCCTGCTTGAGAATAGGAAACGTTATCCTGCGAAACAACAATCGACCCAAGTACACCTCCGGAAGGTTTGATGTAGGCTTTTCTTGTTCCTGTGGCTTTATCCACCAAATGAAGAGCGCCGTCTGTTCCGTTGTTGCCAACCAAAATATCGCCGTCCTTCGTTATCGCAGGAGTGACGTAAGTGATATTTGCTCCACTGCCAATGGTATATTTCCATTGTTCGGTTCCATTTGGATTGATGGCATACAGATAAGCAGGATCAGTGTTAGTTGTTCCAATAGGCACATAAACTACACCGTTGTTGCCAACTGCCAAACCGGTCCGGGAAGGATTTGATTTGGCTATTTCTAAATTGTAATTCCAAACCGATGTGCCATCAGAAGCGTTGAACGCATACAATTTTCCATCTGTGCCATTGGCATAATAAATAGTGTCGCCGCTGATACTTAATGCCGGAGAGGTACCTGAAGTGTCTCCTGTTCCACAACTGACTGTCCATTGAATATTAACACCGGGTTGGGCAAAACCAATCAAACTTGATGCTAATAATAAACTTGCTAATAATGAGTAATGTTTTTTCATGATAATTTAATTTGTAAGTTTTACATCTTGCTATTTTAAATAATTCTTAATAAGTTCTGTATAATCCGTTTGGATTATTTGCAACTGTATTTGTTTCATCTTGTCAATAGACGAGAAATGGTTTTGCAATACCGCATTGTCTCCTGCATCGTCTAATGAATTGGAATAAGTGACCATTTGCTTGGCACGAGCAGTTGCGATTAGCGAAGCGGCATCTGTTGCCTGATAATCTATCTGCGCGAGATACGTCAGGGATTTAGCAGACCAATAGCTGACATCCGTACTGTTTGAAATCCAAGGAAAAACAAGACTTTGCGTATTGTTGTTTTTTATCTGGCTTCCGGTTTCTTTGTTACTGCTGACATAAAAAAGTGCCCGATCAAGCATGTGCAGCGAATCAACTAATGCCACTAATTTACGCGGGTTTCCGATTTCGTTTACCTTGTCCAAATTGAAATATATCTTGCCTTGACCTGCCAATAAAGCTTCTTCCAAGGTGGGAATAGTATAATTTGTCAATGCTCCATTTGCAGCCCGCAGTTTATAACTTTTCAATTGCGCCAATGTTTTGTCTTTTACATTGCCCGATGCGTTGGTAGTACGAGTTATCGCAGCATCGTGCATCAATACAAAATGTCCGTCGGAAGTCGTGCGCACATCAATTTCCACCATATTGGCACCTGCTTCTATCGCTTGTTGAATGGCTTCCACCGAATTTTCGGGGATGCCGTTTTGTTTTCCTGCGTAGGTGTTGGCACGGTGGGCACAAAGCCATATTTCCGACGGATTGGAAACCAGTCTTTGTAATTCGGTATGTAAACTTTTTCCCATCACTTCCACGGGAACATGTACCGTTGCTTCACCTCCAGATCCGTCTGAAAACACCAACGTAACATTGTATTGCTTTTCAGTGATGTAAGTATGTTTAGCCAACGCATCGGTAGAAGTCGTGCCATCGCCGAAATCCCAAACCGGATTTCCGGAGATGTCTGATTGATAATAAAATTGCACTTCTTCGCCGATACATGGAACAGGATTCGATACAATCACTTTCGGTGCCGGTATTTCATGTTTAATCTCCTGATTTTGTCCGTCGCAGGACAAAATCAGGAAGGCTAAAATGACCAAACAGAATAATTTATTCATTTCTATTTTTGTGTATTTGTATGTTTGCGGTTTTGTCCGCGCATAGGCCACGCTGAATCGGCAACACCGGTAATGCCCGGATCGGTCAAAGCAACCAATGCACTTTTAGCATTGTCGTTCGTGTTGGTAATTCCAATGTAGATAACGCCATCATCGCCAATCGTGGGAGAGCTCCAGATTCTTCCGGTTTCCGCACTCCAATTTGTATTGCCATTTTCTGCAATTAGAGCCGCAATATCGCGTTTTACCACTAATTCGGCATTGCTTCCATTGGCTTTGACAACATAATAATTACCGGACTGCGTTCCGAAATGAATATTGCCTGCCTGGTCAATGGCTGCCGTCCCACTTACATCTTCCGGTATGCCGTATTGCCATTTAACACTTCCATCAGTAGGGTTGAGTGCAACGATTCCGCCATTGCTTTCTCCTTCAGCGCGTTTCAAACTGACAATTACTGTTCCGTCCGCAGCAATTACTACACCGCCCTGGTCAAGTTTACCGACTTCGCCCAATTGTGTTTCCCATACGGTTACGCCTTCGGCTGAGAAAGCCAATACCCGATTGTCATTTGCCGCAAAAGTGGCTGCAACATATACTGTTCCGTTGCTGCCAATGGCAGGAGAGCCGTTGGGATATTCCGATGTTTTATTCGGTGCTGTGGTGTACAGATTCCATGTCCATGTTGTGTTACCTCCTGCTGCTAAAGCGGATGCAGGAACGCCGAACAAGCCGTTGTTTTGTCCTGTCCAAATGAGTGTTTTGCTCTTGGTCATCACCAATCCACCGGAAACACCGCCTGCGGGACCGCCATCGCCGGTAGCATTGGCTACATAACCGTGTCTTGCACCTGTATTTTTGTTTACTGCAATTACAGACCCGGTAGAACCACCATTACCCATATACACATAATTTTCGTCCATCGGGCAAGTCAAATAATTGATGCGCGGCGTAGAGGCACTGCCTTTGTTCCAAAATCCGGTGTTAGCATCTCCTGCAACCACCCATTTTTTACTGCCATCTGGATTAACAGCATATACACGACCTGTTTT
Organism: Viscerimonas tarda; assembly: GCF_054601255.1. Classification (NCBI taxonomy): domain Bacteria; kingdom Pseudomonadati; phylum Bacteroidota; class Bacteroidia; order Bacteroidales; family Dysgonomonadaceae; genus Viscerimonas; species Viscerimonas tarda. The sequence continues at coordinate 6,777 of NZ_BAAHWV010000053.1, forward strand.
TCCACTGCTTTCGCCTGTTCCGACATAAATCACACCGTTATAAGCATCAATGGAGGGCGAACTAAGTGTGCGACCTTCGGGGGCTGCGCCATCGGCAGTTGTCCACAAGTCGAATGCCCATACTTGTTGTCCGGTTGCGGCATTGAATTTACGCAAGACATGGTCTTCGGATGTCATGTAAATGAAATTGTCATCACTCACAGCAGGCGTTACCGAACGGATTTCTCCGAGAGCGACTGATGATACCCATTTTAGTGTCAAATTACCGACACTCGGTATAGGCTCCGGCTCCACAACAACTACTTTTTGCGCCACGGCGCTTTTTCCTTTCGAGTCTGTAGCAATTAATTTTACAGAATAGGTACCGTTAGTTGTATAAACAACGGCAGGATTTTTTTCTGTTGACGTTGTTCCATCGCCTAACTCCCATAAAAAAGTATAGGAACCGGAACCACCGGTTGTTTCATTGGTCAACAAAATGGATTCATTGGCATAAAACGTTTTATCTTCCAATGAAAATTTCGCGATTAGCGCTGCATCATTCTCCTCTTCCGAACAGGAAGAAAAAGATAAAGCGAATACGGATAATAATCCGAATAAAATGTGTTCAAATCTCATAATTTATTGATTTTTAATTTATTATTAATTGTTTAATATTCCGGATTTTGAGGATAGTTGTTTTTTCCTGCCAAATCAATTTCATTTTGAGGAACAGGGAAATACATCAAATAATTTCTGCCGTTCAAACTTTTGAATAAATCCAAGCGGTTGGTACGTTTCAAGTCATACCAGCGTTGTCCTTCGCCGAAAAATTCGCGATGGCGTTCGTCCAAAATCAGGTTTTGAAAATCAATATCGCTAATAGATGCTGAAATTTCGTTGACTGTTTGATAACGTTTATCCAAAAATGCTTTTAACGATTGACGACCGTCAGGAGTGTTCTTTTGTGCTTCTGCTTTAATCAAGAGCATTTCAGCAATACGGGAAACAACTATCGGCGATTGTGCCGGATTGTCATTCACAATAAATTGTCCGGATTGTCCGTTGGCAAATTTCAATGTCCGTTGATTGTCGGTTGGACTGAATACAGTTTGCGCACGAATATCACCGCTCTTTTCCGCTTTGTCGGCATATAAATATGCGTAGCAATCGTTAGCAGGTGCATAATCCCAAGTCGGGTCGGTATCGTTCACTTTTTGATACATCAAAAGTGTCCCTGTACTGCGGGCATTCGCAAAAGCAAAAATGACTTCCTTGCTCTGCGTATTATGGACAAAAGAACTTGCATATTCTTCCGAATTGGAAGCTAAGGCAAAATTGGTTTTTGCAATTACTTTTCCTGCATATTCCGTTGCTTTTGCTTCATTCTTCAGACTGAGCCAGGTTTTTGCGAACAAGGCATTATTGGCACTTTGGGAAACATAATATTTATCGGAAAATTCGGGCAATAACTGTTCTGCTTTTCCCAAATCTTCGAGAATAAAATTCCACACATCGGCTTCCGGAGAAATTGGAACAATGTCATTCGTTCTTTTCTTCAAAACAGGAACGCCTCCCCAACGAATCACCATATTGTAATAAATCAATGCACGAAAATAGTAGCCTGTTCCGCCTGCCGTTTTTACGACATTACTCTCTTGATTATTGCTGCTTTCGCAGGTTTCAATCAAGAAATTGACTTGCTTGAGTGTCGTATAGGATTTTTGCCACAAACCAAGTATATCGCTCGAACTTGCGGTCATCAGCATCGGGTCGTTCAAGGCAAAGCCGGGGCCTCCCCGAAAATTTTCGCCTTTCACATCGCCGTCCAAATAAAACCGGAAGACAAATTCCTCCATAGCGGCATAAATGCCGTTGACCACCTTTCCCAAATCATCATCGCTTAATTGGTCGGATGCAATTTGATTTTTGGGACGAATGCTGTCCAATTCATCGGCACAACTATTCAGAAAAAGAGTACCCAAAATGATTAAGCTGATTGTAAATATATTTGCTTTTTTCATATCTGTATTTTTTAGAATTTAAGTGAAACACCTGCTACAAATGTCCGAAGTGACGGTTGCAATCCGAAATCAACACCGTAATTGGCTGCACCCGGTGTGCCTGTATAGGAAGATTCAGGGTCGTAGCCCGAATATTTTGTAAACGAAAACAGGTTATCTGCCGACACATATACCCGAAGTGAGGCAATTTTTGCTTTTTCCAACCAATTGTCAGGAAGCGTATAGCCTAATGTTACTGTTTTAATTTTAAAATAAGAAGCATCTTCCAAATATCGGGTGGATGTCAATACATTGTAATCGTAGCTGTATCCGGTATGTACGCCCAAACGAACAGGACGAGGAACGGTATTACTGCTTCCGGGACCTTGCCAATAATGGGTGGCAACCTCTTTGCTGACATTGAAAAATTGCTCTACCGATTCGCTTTTATCCGGAACTTTCACCGATGCGTAGGCAAGTCCGAGATGGTCGGTTCCTTCCACACCGTTTATCCCTTTCCATGCCGAAACGATTTTCCCGCCTATGGAATATTGAGAAAAAATAGAAAAATCAAATCCTTTGTAATTCATAGTAGAGGTAATACCGCCCACAAAATCAGGCGTTGCTTTGCCAATAATTTGCCGGTCGGCATCCGAAATGTCGCCATCTTTATTGAAATCATCATACATCACATCGCCGGCTCTCACTCCTTTGGCATACAGTTTGGCGGGAACGTCTTCATCATATTGATATATTCCGTTCATTTTCAACATATAGTACGAACTAACCGGCTCGCCGTTTTTTAAGATGTGCATCGCACCACCCAACAGATTACTGCCGCTGCTGGGTACGATATATTGGTCAACGCCATCAATCAAGGATAATAATTTATTTTTTACATACGAGATGTTTCCGCCTAAATCCCATTTGAAATCGCCGGTTAAGATTTTTCCGTTAATTCCAAATTCCAAGCCTTTATTTTCAATCGTTCCGATGTTCGATTGGATAACTGTATTTCCGGTAGTGGCATAAACCGGTTTATTGTATAATAAATCGCTGGTCTTTTGATAAAATGCGTCTATATTCAAGACAATCCTTGAATTGAGGAGTTCGACATCTGTTCCTATATTATATTGATTTGATTTTTCCCATTTCAGATTTTGAGCATCTTGCGAAATTTGAAATCCCGCCGCACCATTGTAAGAATTACCACCGGAACCGACTAATGACAAGGCGGCAAAATTACCTACACCTGCCATACTTCCGGTCATACCCCAACTGACCCGAAATTTCCAATCGTTGATATAGTCATTAAGATTGTAAAAATCTTCGTTGGAAATACGCCATGCAAAAGATGCCGACGGGAAATTGCCATATCTTGTCTTTTTGAAAAATCGGGAAGAACCATCTCTACGCATCGTTGTATTGAATATATAGCGATTGTCCCAATTCAAGGCAAGCCGTCCGAAATAGGATTCCAAGGCATATCCGGTATAATTTATACTACCGGCATAAATGTTGGCTCCGGCATTGATTACGTTAAAACTGGAAGATGGATACGCGCCATTCGCATAATTTTCACTTCTTGCGCCGAATTGTTCATATTCGTAATGTTCAAAGGAATGTCCCAACATGGCTGATGCCATTAATTTATTCCAATCGTAAGTATAGGAAAAGATATTGTCAATTACATAGCGGACACTTACGTCTTTTTGCTGACTGAGGGCAGACCATCCGTCATTGTTTTTCCGGGCATCGTGGCGGTCGGAAAGTTTTTTCGATTCGTTATCAAAGATGCCGTAAATGCTTACAGACGGTGTGTATTTGAATCCCTTAAAAGGCGTTATATCTAAACTGAAAACTCCTGAGAGTTGATTTTTTCGTTGTACCCAATCTTCCTCATTGATAAGCATTAGCGGATTATGGCGTAAAATCATGGTGCCGTTTACTTTGTAGGACGTACCGTCTTCCAAATAAGGCGAATACCACGGTTGTTCTTCACGTGCCGTGCGCAACACTTTCAGACTTGTACTTTCTTCTTCCAATACATCCTGTTTACTTATTGCTCCCGATATATTCATATTCAGTTTGAACATGTCATTTATTTTGTGTCCGAATTTAGCACGTAATGTATTTTGGGTATAATTACTTTTTATCAAATAACCCTGTTGATTGTCGTATCCATAAGAAGCATAAAAAGTAGTTTTGTCGCTTCCTCCGGAAATGCTCACAGAAGCTGCCTGTGAATGGGCTATGTCGCGAGAAATCAAATTTACCCAATTGGTATTTTCAATATTCGAAGGAGTATAAAATTTGAGATTGGTTTTCATCTGGACATTGTAATTATCCAAGGCTACCTGCATGGCGTTCGCGTATTCCGATGAATTTGCCATTGTAATATCCGAACTTATCACGCCAAATCCGGTTCTTGCGGAAAAATCAATTTGGGTTTTTCCTGACTTTCCTGCTTTTGTAGTGATGATAATAACCCCTGTATTAGCACGAGAGCCGTATATGGCGGCAGCGGAGGCATCTTTCAACACTTCCATGCTTTCAATATCATTGGGATTTAAACGCGGATATTTCTCACTCGGTATTCCATCCACTACATACAAAGGAGCACTGCTTCCGCTGATGGAACCCACTCCCCTGACAATGACATTCGGCTCTGCTCCGGGCGTACCGGAGGAACTGGAAATATTGACTCCGGTAACACGACCCTGCAACATTTTCACCGGATTGAAATCGTTGCCTTGGTCAACATCCGCCATTTTTAATTTGCTGATGGAAGTAGTTACCATCTTTTGAGATTGTGTACCATAACCGACAACAACCACTTCTTCAAGCAATTGTGTATCTTCCTGTAAAGTGATTTGAATGTTGGAATTTTCGCCTACCTTCACTACCTTAGATACATATCCGAGATAGGAGACCAGCAGCGAAGACCCAACAGGGACGTTAAGCGAAAATTGTCCGTCCACGTCCGTTGTCGTTCCGATGTTTGTGCCTTTCACGGCGACGTTTGCACCGATGATGGTTTCGCCGGTCGCATCAGTAACAATTCCTGCAAAAGTTTTATTTCTCACCTCTTTTTGTTCAGCCGTTTTGCGTACAATCAGGATATCGTTCTTTGATATCTGGAATTGCAATCCCAATGGCGTAAGCACTTTTTGCAAAAGGGATTCAATAACTTCGTCCGAAGCCGAATAAGTGATATGCCGCTCGTCGTCTATTGATTTGTCCCTGTAGGTAAACCGGTATTCGGACTGTTCTTCGATTTTGTCGAAAAATTGGCGGATAGGCACATCTTTAACATTCATGGTTATTTTCCCGCTTTGGGCAAAAGCGCCGGCATGAATGCCGAAAAAGAGAATTGCGAGATATAGCAAACGCATCACTCGTTTCTTACGTTTTTTGTACGGATAGTTTTTCATACTAAAAATAGAAATTATTTATGTTTATGATCGGACAAAATAAATAGATCACCTTTCTGCTCGTATTTTAATGCATAATGATTGGTCAGGATTTTTACCACGTCGCCAATATTGTCATCCTTGCCGATGCGACCGGAAAAGCGGTCGTTCAACAAATCGAGATTTCCTTCATACCGGAAATGAACGCCATATTTTCGTTCCACCTTTGCCAGTACATTGCGCAACGGCTCCGATTTGAAAGCAATTTCGCCGTCCAGCCATGCGGTTTCGTATTGGGTGTTGGTTTCCTGAACCGTGAGTTTACCGGTTGAAACATCGCAAACCACCTTTTCATTCGGTTTTACCGTTACCTGATAGCCGGGATTTTTTACGGAAGACGCCTTAACGCTTCCGGTAATCAAGGTCATTTCGACCAAATTTTCACTGTCGTAAGCGTAAACATTAAATGAAGTTCCGAGCACTTCAATGTTTATATGCTTTGTGTGAACAATAAATGGACGTTTTTTATCCTGTTTGACGTCAAAAAATGCTTCGCCCGAGAAATTGACAAAACGATTGCTTTCTCCGAAATTATTGGCATGACATAGCGTGGAACCTGAATTTAACCTTACGGACGTTCCATCGGGCAAAACAAATACGGCGTCCTGTCCATTGCCTACGTTCAATGTGATTTCGTTATTTCTGTAAACCATTAAATTTTGATTGCTCCGGTATAAATAAATACAAACTCCACTAAATAATACAAAAATGAATACGGCGGCAATGCGCAAGAATGCGCGAATGAAATGTTTGCGTAACGGAAGAATAACCGGTTTATTTTCTTTTTGTATAGTCTCTTCTATCCGTCGAATCATACGCATTTTCTGTTGTTCGGTCGGTAAAATCGGCGAATATTCATTATTCATCCAAATATTGCGTAAAGGTTCGTCTAATTCTTCGTTACAGGATATATTGACGATTGTTTTCAATTCTGATAACTCTTCGCTTGTAATATGCTTATTCGCATATTGAGCAAGCAAGTACTTTAAATCTCTTTTTTTGTTTTCTGTCATTTTTTTAGTTTACTTTTTTATCATTGATATATATTATACACATTGGATGCTGTTTTGTCCCAAAGATTTTTATATGTTATAAAACATGATTTTACAACATAGCGATGGTCTTAATTTAAGAAATTTAAGTCTGACGGAACGATTACAGGAAAAGAAAGATAAACAGCGCGATGAAATTTTTCATTTCGTTACGCAAAACATTTAAAGCGGTTGAAAGTTGATTGCGTACCGATTTTTCGGTTATCCCCAACCGGAGGGCGATAGCTTGAGTGGATTGTCCGAGTTCTTTATTCAGGTGGAATATTTCGAGTTGCCGGGCAGAAAGTTTCTTTTTTGCTTGATTGAGTTCTTCGCAAAATTCGCTGAAATCTAATTGTTTTTCGGTTGTGTTTTCCGCAAATTGCAGTTGGTTGGCATATTCGATGTATTCTGTAAAGACCGGGTGGTTGATTTGACGGCGAAATTCGTTCAGCATATAATTTCGTGCGATGGTAAATAAATAAGACTTGAACGAAGTTCCCCACTTAATAGTCGTTCGATTTTCCCATAGTCTGACAAATGTTTCCTGAACGATTTCTTCGGTAAAATCTTTAGAATATGTTAAACTGTAAATAAATGCATACAAATTGGGCAAATAGAATTCATACAAAACCGTATAAGCTTCGTGGGAACCCTCTTTTAACTGCTTTATACAATCGGATTCGTTTACCAATATGTCTCCAATATCAGGCACTTCCGGGTATTTTTGGCGCAAAAGTACGAAATAATTTTGGAATCTGTTTAAAACGGGTAACATATCATCATTATTTAGTTAGTATGAGCGAAGATTGCAGGGAGAATAACAGCTTTGTCAAATGCGGAGTAAAAGAAATATTTC
>NZ_BAAHWV010000054.1:0-13186 GCF_054601255.1 Viscerimonas tarda
TAGGTTAGTTGGATAATTGGTTTTGCTCATCCTTTATAATTATTTGGTTGATAATCATAAAGATACAAAATAATATCCAATTAATCAACTGAAAATCAAATAATTATAATAAATTTAAACAGTTTCTCAATTTATTTTCGAGGAGGGCTGCCGTTTTCAGCATGGCGCTTTCTATTTCTTTGAAATCGGGCAATTCGTTTTTCAGAAACAGGAAGGCTATATCAAGCCCGGCTTCGTATTGTTGGCTCAGGTTCCGAAAGCTTGCCTTATTCAAGCGAAAAGCTTCGCGGACAAGCCGTTTCACCCTGTTGCGTTTCACCGCCCGTTTAAATTTCTTTTTCGACACGCTAACCATCACCGACACTCCGGTATCACCCTTCGCCCGTTTGGTATAGACAATGCGGAGGGGATAGGCAATAAAGGAATCCCCAGTCGAAAAAAGCAGGTCGATCCGCTTGGTTCCGTTTATTCGTTCTTGTTTGCTGAGCGTCTTTTTTTCTGTATCCATTTTGTTGAGTAACGATGGACAAAGATAAGAAGAAAAAAATACTATGGGTTTATGGAATCCGCATTTAACCCTCCGAAAGGCCAAATACGCTCTTATTCTTATTTCTTTATCCCTTCTGAATGGGTTTGAAGGCCTGTCAACGAAATTTCCTTCATTTTTTTAGAAAAATAGTTGGAGATTTGAAATTTAGCAGTAAATTTGCTGTCAGCTAAATTTAGCAGCGAATTTACTGCTAAATTATTTAAGCAGTAAGTTTATTGTCAAACTAAAAAAATGAAATCATGAGTGAAAATTGGATAGACCCTAAAATCATTATTGGCAATGTTGCCACAGGTCGCGAATTTTATAAACGCAACGATATTATAGAACAAGTTTGGACCGAATTGAAAAAAGGCAATTCTGTTTTGCTTGCTGCGCCACGCCGTGTAGGAAAAACTTCGGTGATGCAATATATGGAAGAGCAGCCGATAGCAGACTATAATTTGATTTTTCAAAATATTCAGGGAATAAAGTCGGCAAGCGAATTTTATGAACGAATCTATACCTTACTCCTGACTTGCTTGAATACAACGAAAAAGGCAAAAAAATGGCTTGAAAATTTATGGGAAACCAAATCAATAAAAAAGATAGGTACTGATGGAGTAGAGTTTGACAACAAACCTGCTGATTCTTTGAGAGCAACAAACACTTTGCTCACAGAAATAAGTGAAAATCAGGATATTGAAAACATTATTCTACTGTTGGATGAACTACCCGAAGTACTGTTTGGGATTAGCAAAACAAATAATGAAGACGCCAAAGCTATTCTTAAAAATTTACGACATTGGCGTCAGCAACCCGAAATGAATAGAAAAGTAAAGTTTGTGCTTGCCGGTTCGGTTGGTATTCATTATGTGGTGGAAAAAATTGAAACAAGAAATTCGGATTTGAATGATTTGAAAACAATTGATTTTTACCCATTATCCAACATAGAGGCGTATGGTTATATTGATTGGGCTACGGCTGATGCAACAGTAACTTATACAACGGAACTGAAACAGTATTTACTCGGCAAAATACAGTATTTCGCACCCTATTTCATCAATCTGCTGCTTGATGAAATAAATAAGCAGGCAAGAAAAGCCAATAATCCTGAGATTAGAATGGAACATATTGATACTGCGTTTGATACCATAGTAAAAACCAGCGCTTATTTTATGGACTGGAAAAAGCGTTTGCAAGATTACATGCCGAAAGCGGATTTTGATTTTGTAAATGAAATACTCATTCATACGGCACACAAAGAACGGATTAGCTTGCAGGAAATTTACAACAAAGCCGTAAAACACGACAAAACTGCCGATTATATGGCGTTTGTTCAGGATTTGGAAAAAGACGGTTATATTACCAAAGTGGGTGAGCAATACCGGTTTATGTCGCCATTTTTGAGCGCGTTTTGGAAAAATAATAACCCAGTTTATAATGCCTAATAGCTGAAAATTATGTTGTCAGTATATCAAAATTCAAATGTCGATTACAATTCAACGGCCGATTACGAAAGAATAACAAAGGGCTTTATTGTCCGCAGGGCTGAATACGAAACTATTATCTCTTCGTTAAAAAACAGAAAATCGGGCGACTCCATTCAACACGAATTGATTTTGGGCAGACGTGGCAGTGGAAAATCGACTCTACTGAAGCGCATCGAGGTGGAAATATCCGAAAACGAGAAACTTAACGCCAAGTATATCCCCGTAAATCCGGCGGAAGAACAAGCTGGAATTTACCGCCTGATGGATTTGTGGGAACAGGTTTTGCAGGAGTTGTATTGTCGCTCCGAAGAAAAACAGGAGACAAAAAATTTTCATGAATTTGATGACGAACAGGCATATACGCGCTATTTGTATGGCGAAATTCACCATTTTTGCGAGCATAAGAAGAAAAAAGCCGTGTTGCTGCTGGATAATTTCGACCGGATTGCAGGCAATTTGGACGATGACGGCAATTTGTTGAGAGAAACGCTGATCAATTATCACGACCTTGTATTTATTGTGGCAAGCGCCCGAATGGACGAACATTTCTGGCAATACGACCAACCGTTTTACGAATTTTTCCGCCGCCATCGCCTGGAAACATTAAGTAGTGAGGAAACTTTTAAGTTGCTGAAATATTGGAGCGATTCACCGGATTTTGACGATGCGGAAAGAAAAACGATCAATGATTTCTTACAAAAATTCCCCGGAAAGGTAGAAACCATTCGCTTGCTTACGGACGGACTGCCGCGAACCATGCTGTTTTTCCTGAAAATAGTGATGCAAAACGAAAAATCGGCAGAAACGACGTTTTTGAGAAAAGTAATGGACGAAGTTACGCCTTTGTATCAAGAGCGATTGTTTAATCAGCAGCCACCAATGCGAAAAATTTTGCTCGAAATGGCTTTTATGTGGGAAGCGGCAGCCACAAAAGAAATTGCCGAGCGTTGCCGCATGGAAAGCAAATTGGTTGCAGCCCACCTTAAAACACTTACCGACAGGGGGATAGTAGAAACCATCGCCACCGATAAGCGCAATAACCTCTACCGCATAGCCGAACGGTTTTTTAATATGTGGTTAATTGTTACACAGGGCAATCCCGACCAAAAGCGCAAGGCCCGCTGGATGAGCGAGTTTCTCGAAGTATGGTACGACAGGCAGGATTTACAAGATATGGCACGCCAACATATTGACAAATTAAGGGAACATAAAATCACAGGCAATGCAGCCCTTATGCTCACCAAAGCGCTATGCCAAAGTAAATATATAAGTATTTCTGATCGCGATGAAATGATAAAATTAACAAGGGCCGAATTAAAAAATACCGCGAATAATTCTTTAACTCCTTTACCCGATACTATGGAGGAAATAGCTGAAGAAATAGACAACTGTATTAATAAAAAAGACTTTACAAAAGCTCATAAATTAGTAAATTCTATTGAAAATGAAGCAGATGGATGGAAAGAAGCTATTCACGGAGCTATCTGCTATGACGAAAAACAATACGATGACGCCGAACAGTATTATTTGCAGGCCATTGAAAAAGGGCATGTTGATACCATGTCCAATTTAGGAGTTTTGTACGCTAATCAAGAAAAATTCGATTTAGCCGAACAGTATTATTTGCAGGCAGTTGAAAAAGGACATGTTAAGGCCATGTACAATTTAGCCCTTTTGTACGCTAATCAAGAAAAATACGATTTAGCCGAAAAGTATTGGTTGCAGGCCATTGAAAACGGTGATGTTGGGGCCATGTACAATTTAGGCCTTTTGTACGCTAATCAAGAAAAATATGATTTAGCCGAACAGTATTATTTGCAGGCCATTGAAAAAGGTGATGTTAAGGCCATGTTCAATTTAGGACTTTTGTACAATAATCAAGAAAAATTCGATTTAACCGAGAAGTATTATTTGCAGGCAATTGAAAACGGTAATGTTGGGGCCATGTACAATTTGGCGTTGATGTATTATTTTCAAAACAAAAACAAAGAACAAGTAAAGCAATATATTGGAAAATATGAAGGGCTGGAAATTGGTAAAATCCTTATAGAAATATGGGCTGGCGTATTTAATGATATTGAAAACAGGGCAATAATTGTTTGTAGAGAAAACAAAGAAAATGCATTTTTTATAGAGCGCTTGCTTGTTCATTATCAAAAAAGTTTGGTTGATAAGCTGTTTCATCATGAGGAGTTCGGTCGGCGTTTGCAGGAGCAATATACCGTGTTGTATTATGCCAGCCAGATATTAAACGGTAAGGAAACCGAAAACAATTTGCAGTTGCGCATTCCGCCGGAATTACAAAGTACGGTAGATGAGGTTTTGGAAAAAATAGAAGAGGAACAGAAAAGGTATGCACAATGATAAGAAAAAAATACTATGGGTTTATGGAATCCGCATAATTATATTACTCTATGTGGTAAAGAGCGGAAGTTTAACCCTAGAAAATAAATTATCATGGCAGCAATAGATGTAAATGACGGAAAAAGGACGGGTAGAAGGAACAAACCTGCCAAAATGAATCTGAGGGTAGATTTTACCCCCATGGTGGATATGAATATGTTGTTGATTACCTTCTTTATGTTTTGCACCACGTTGAGCATACCGCAGGTGATGGATATTGTAGTACCGACAAAGGAGGGTGAAGGTACAGTCGCAGCCGAATCGAAAACCGTTACGTTGATACTTGGCGAGGAAGATAAAGTCTATTACTATTTCGGAAAGCCCAATTACGAGGATTGTGCATCGCTGAAGGTTACCGATTACAGTAAGGACGGGCTTCGCAGCGTATTGCTCGGTCGCAACGAGGCGCAAATGGCCAAATCGCGTATCCTGAAACAACAACTGATGAACAAAGAAATCACACAAGACGAATACAAGGCAAGGATCGGCGACATACGCAAATCGAAGGACGGCATTACGGTGATGGTAAAGCCAACAGATGCGGCTTCGTACAAAAATCTGGTAGATGTGCTCGACGAAATGCAGCTGTGCAACATCGGCAAATACGCTATCGTGGATGTAGAAAAAGGCGATGAGTTTGTGCTAGCAAATTACAAGGAAAAAACGGCGCTGGCAGCGCTTAGGTAAAAGTTTCTCCCAACCTCTATCCCCCTACGGGTACTTTCTCCAAAAGGAGAAAGGAAAAAGTAAAAGCTTTTGGAGGATCAGGAAGTCGAACACCCATTGCGATTACGATATTGGTTAAGAAAAAATTAGATTAAAACCTTTCTTATTCTAATTTTTGCTATCATTGTTAGAATAATGGATTTTTTATTCTAAGATACTTCTACATTTTTAGAATAAGCGGTATCTTTGCACAAAAAAACTGAGAAAGATTAGAGATGAAAAATTTTAAATCAGGAACATACATTACACAAATGGGATACAAAAGTTTTACACCTGCGCCGTTAAATCGAAATTGGGTTATTGACAATATGCCTGTACTTTCGTTGTTGAGTCAAGCCGACCGACAGTTGGGGCGTTTGGATATGTATTCCGAATATGTTGATATTGATTTGTTCATTCAGATGCACATTGCCAAAGAGGCAACGCAATCGTCTCGCATAGAAGGCACGCAAACCAATATGGAAGAGGCATTTTTGAAAAAATCCGACATAAATATCGAAAAACACGATGATTGGGAAGAGGTACAAAATTATATTTTGGCGATGAACGAGGCGATTAATTCGTTACACAGATTGCCTTTTTCTACCCGTCTTATAAAGCAAACTCATAAAGTGCTGCTGCATGGGGTGCGCGGACAGCACAAACAACCGGGGGAATTTCGCCGCAGTCAGAATTGGATTGGCGGTGCAACGCTAACTGATGCCGTTTTTATTCCGCCTGTGCATACCGAAATAGACGCATTAATGTCTGATATTGAGTTTTTTGCCAATCAAACAACAGACAATATTCCCGATTTAATCAAAATTGCACTCATTCATTATCAATTTGAAACGATACACCCTTTTCTTGATGGCAACGGAAGAACAGGACGGTTGTTGATAACGCTTTATCTTGTGAGTAAAGGCATTTTGAAACGACCAATACTTTATTTGTCCGATTTTTTTGAGCGTAACCGATTATTATATTACGACAATTTGACAAGAATGAGAACGAATAATGATGTGATACAATGGCTTAAATTTTTTTTGACGGGCGTAGTGGAAACAGCAAAAAAAGGCGTGGAAACATTAGATGCCGTAATGCAACTGAAAAACAGTATCGAAAAGCAGTTTGACGAATTGGGAAAACGCAGTACAGATGCGCGGATTTTGCTTGATTATTTATACAAAAAACCAATTATATCGCCTGCCGAAACCATTACTATAATCAACAAAACACCCCAAACGGCTTATAATTTGATAGCCGATTTGGAAAAACGAGAAATTTTAAGAGAAATAACCGGTGCACAGCGAAATAAACTTTATTCGTTTGAGCCGTATATGAAACTATTTGAAACATTATGAACAAAGCAAAGCATTTGTAGAAGAAAAACTCGATGAGTTTGTGGTAGCAAATTACATTAAAGCCCCTCCAACCTCCCCGTAGGGGAGGCTTTTGAATCCCCCCTACGGGGGGCGGGGGGGCTTTTTTTAATCCGCCAATTAAATACTACTTTTGTAATACTAAATGCTTACAAACGGATGACTTTCAAGGCTAAATATTTGGCTATAAAATTCAGTAAAGGATTAAAATACACGGTTTTTGCGACTAATTTGGTGGCTATACTGTTGCTTTTACTTGCTGCCAAGTCGCCGGATACAGCGCCCTCTTCGCTTATTTATATTTCGTATCTGGGACTTGGATTTCCGGTTCTGCTGGCGCTGAACATTGCGTATTTGCTGTTGTGGATTGTTTTCTGGCGGTGGAAATACATTGTTGTTCAGGTAGTTGCTTTGGCTTTTTGCTGGAATGCTATTTTGACCTATTTGCCGATACACGAAAAAACAGCCCTCATTCCTGCCGATTGCATCAAGGTGATGTCGTACAATGTGCGCGGATTCGACTGGCTGGAAGGAGATACTGCCCGCAAGAATCCCATTTTGGAATACATGGCAACGAGCAATGCCGACATCATTTGCTTGCAGGAATTTGCCGTGGAGGAGAAAAAACGCCGAAAAAAAATTATATCTCTGGATGAATTCGACGATATTATGTCGGATTATCCCTATCGTACGGTAATCAGGTTGGGCGACACGGATAATTCTACGATATACGGTTTGGCGTGTTACTCAAAATTCCCGATACACAAAGTTGCCCGCATACCCATCGAAAGCGCTTTCAACGGCTCGGCGATGTACGAAATCCGTATCGGAAAAAAGCGGATAACCATTGTCAACAATCACCTCGAATCGAACCGCATTACAGCCGAGGATAAGCAACTGTTCAAGGAACTGGTTTTGAGAAAAAACGGCGAAATGATTGACGACATGGCGCGAACAGTACAACTGCGGATGGAACCGGCTTTTCTGGCGCGTGAAGCACAGGCCAATATTATTGCAGCCCACATAAAAAAGCAGCGCGAAAACACCCATGCCATGATTGTCTGCGGCGATTTCAACGACACGCCGCTATCGTACGCCTACCAAACAATAAAGGGGAATTTCACCGATTCGTTTAAAACAACAGGCAAGGGACTGGGCATCACCTATCACGAAAACGGCATCCTGCTACGCATCGACTACATCATACACACACAAAACATCCAATCCTACAACTGCGAGGTAGGACATGTGAAGTATTCCGACCACTATCCCATTTGGTCGTATCTCTCGTTGGAGGGGATTTGAAAGCTGCTGGCGTACGTGTATTTTCTCCTCCATTTGCTATAAAGTTAAAAGTGGATGCTTCTTATTTTGGAAGATTTGCCCTAAAAACATATTCCAAAAATATTGTTGAAGTTAATTATTCTTCTTACATTTGTAATTGTGTATAAATCCACAATAAAGACGTTCTTATAAATATAATTATGTATATTGACACAATTATAAATTCAACTCCAGATGCTATACTGAAAGAAATTGCTGAAAGAGTTAAAGAAAGAAGGCTCGAAAAAAACCTCACACAAAAGGCTTTTGCCAAACGTGCAGGCGTTGGATATGATGCGTATCGTAAATTTGAGAATACGGGAGAATTTACGCTTCGCAATCTGGCGCTATGCGCTATTGCCTTGGATGACACGGAAGGGTTTGCTGAGTTATTTGCAAAAAAAGCATATCAAAGTATGGATGAACTACTGAAAACGCAGGAAGTAAAAAAAAGAAAGAGAGGCTCGCGCAATGAATGAAATAAAAGTAATTGAAGTGTTTATGAACGGCGCGAAGGTCGGTCGGCTTGCTTTGACCCTCGATTCTCTCTGTGCGTTTGAATATGATACCGCTTATTTGTTATCGGGAAATTCTATTTCTCCGTTCAACCTTCCCCTCAAATCCGAACTATTCATTGCAAAACGTACTCCTTTTGATGGAGGATTTGGGGTATTCGACGACAGTTTGCCCGACGGTTGGGGCAATCTCATTCTCGACAGATACCTCAAAAGCAAAGGTGTTGAACCGGCTAAGCTCACTATTCTTCAACGATTAGCTTTAGTCGGTGGCAAGGGACGAGGCGCTTTGGAATACCGCCCCGATTATACTGGAACAACGGCGGACGAAATCATTAATTTAGATAATTTGGCTACCGAAGCCGAGCAGATACTTACAAGCAATAATGATGGAGACTCTCTGGATACATTATACAAATATGGAGGCTCTTCCGGCGGAGCAAGGCCGAAGGTTTTTGTAACAATGGATGGTAAAGAATGGCTCGTCAAATTTAAAGCGACACTCGATCCGGCAAATGTTGGACAGATAGAGTATGAATATTCCCTGCTTGCCAAGAGATGTGGTATCAAGATGCCCGAAACAAGGCTGTTTGAAGGAAAATATTTCGGAGTAGAGCGGTTTGATAGAACTCCGAAAGGCAAAATTCACACGGTAAGCGCAGCAGGCTTGTTGAATGCCGACTACCGGATTCCAAGCCTCGATTATGGCGATTTGCTGCAATTATGCCATATCCTGACTAAAAACATGGAGGAAGTGTATGCCCTTTTCCGTCAGATGGTGTTTAATGTAGCCATCAAAAACCGTGATGATCATGCAAAAAATTTCTCTTTCCAGCTAATTGATGGGGAATGGAAACTTTCTCCTGCTTATGACCTTTTACCAAGCAACGGATTTAATGGCTTCCATACGACGACCATAAATAACAACGGCGAACCATCAGTTAACGATATAATGGCCGTTGCCGAGAAAGTTAAACTGAACAAACAACGGGCAACCGAAATAATACAGGAAATAAATAAACTCGTTAAGGAGAATTAAGTATTAAGTTTAGCCTTCCAAAAAAGTTTGCCTTGTTTCATGCGGATTTATAATGCTAGTAATCAATGCGATTGGATTGCAAATCCAATCAAACAAGACCCAGTCTGAACAAAGAAAACCGTGTTAATCTGTTCGTTCCGTGTAATCTGTGTGCGAATATCAAGAAATTCTCAATTCTCAATTCAAAAAAATCATCCCGTATTGCGTGTTCCGGCGGCGATGCCCGATATGGTTACCATCAACGCCTGTTGCAGTTCGGGCGAGGGATTTTCTTCCTTGCGGCAACGCGACAGCAGTTCTACCTGCAACACATTCAACGGGTTGGTGTAGATATTCCGCATGGCGATATTTTCGGCTATTCCGGGCAGGCTTTCCATTAACACATTGTCGTGCGAAATTTTCAGTACGGTTTTTATATCGTTTGTCAAACTTTGTCGTAGCTGTTGTCCCAGGTGTTGAAGATTGGGTTCTACCAACCGCTGGTCGTAATATTGGGCGGTTCGTGTGTCGGCTTTGGCAAAAACCATTTCCAGCATACTTATTCGCGTATTGAAGAATGGCCAGTCCTGATACATTGTTTCCAAAGTGGCCAGTTTGCCTTCGTCTATCAGTTTTTGCAGACTTTCGCCTGCTCCCAGCCATGCCGGCAACATCAGCCGGTTTTGCGACCAGCCGAATATCCACGGAATAGCCCGCAGGCTTTCGATGCCTCCGGTGGGGCGGCGTTTGGCCGGACGCGAACCCAGGGGCAACTTCGCCAGTTCGGCTTCGGGAGTTGCCTGATAGAAGTAGGGGATGAAATCGGGATTGTATTTCACCAGCCCCTGATACACCTCGCACGATATATCCGATAGCTCATTCATTGCCTTCCGCCACTCATCTTTGGGAGCGGGTGGGGGAAGCAGGTTGGCTTCGAGGATGGCGTCAACATAAAGCGTCAGGGTATGAATAGCCAAATCGGGCAATCCGAGTTTGAAGCGAATCATTTCGCCCTGTTCGGTAACGCGCAATCCGCCTTGCAGCGAGCCGGGCGGTTGCGAGAACAAGGCTACTTTGGCCGGACCGCCTCCACGTCCGATTGTACCTCCGCGTCCGTGGAACAGGGTGAGTACAATTCCTGCTTCCTTGCAGGTTTTTATCAGCGCTTCCTGCGAACGGTATTGCGCCCATCCTGCTGCCAGCGAACCGGCATCTTTCGATGAGTCGGAATACCCAATCATCACCATTTGTTTCCCTTTGATAACGCCCCGATACCAGTTGATGTTCAACAGACGGGTCATGATGCTGTCGGCATTGTTCAAGTCGTTCAGCGTTTCAAACAAGGGCGCTACCGGTAAGTGGTAGGGACAGTCGGTTTCTTTCAGCAAAAGGTGCACGGCCAAAATATCCGATGGCGTGCGCGTCATTGATATGATGTATGCCGGTATGGCTCCCTGTGGCGTTTGGGCGATAACCTTGCAGGTGTCCAGCACTTCTTTTGTTTCGGGACTTGGATTCCAGTTGTGGGGAATTAAGGGGCGTTTTGAATTGAGTTCCTTAATCAGGAAGGCTAATTTCTCCTCTTCCGTCCACGATTCGTAATCGCCCAGTCCCACATATTTTGTCAGTTCCGAAAGCGCTTCGGTGTGCCGTGTGCTTTCTTGCCGGATGTCTATTTGTACGAGGGTTAAGCCGAAGCATTTCACCCTTCTTAATGTGTCGAGCAGTTTATCGTTGGCAATCATCGACATGCCCGATGCCACAAGCGATTGGTAACAGGCATACAAAGGTTCCCATAGCTGGTCGTTGTGAATCAGGATGTTATCTGTCAGTCCGGCTTGTTTACCTGCAATCTGGCAGTTTATGTAGCTAATCGTTTCTTTCAACCGGCTGCGGAGCCTTTTCATCAGCTCGCGATAGGGTTCTTGCACATCATAATTTCCCAAGTAAGCCCTGAATTCCGGCGTACAGTTCGACATGGACAACTCTTTCACCAAAATTTCGATGTCCTGTAAAAACAAACTGGCGGCTCTCTCGCGGCTCTGCAACAGTACGTCGTGCGTTACTTTCGATGTTACATTCGGATTTCCGTCCCGGTCTCCTCCCATCCACGACGAGAAATGAATCGGGCGGGCATCCACCGGCAGCATATACTCAAACGTTTCCTCCAATTGCTTGTTCAACTCGCGCAGAAGCGCAGGTACGGCCTCCCAAAGGCTGTTTTGTACAACATCGTATCCCCATTTGGCCTCCTCGTTGGGGGTCGGGCGGTTTTGCCTGATTTCGTCGGTGTACCAATACTGCACAATCAATTGTTTGAGGCGGCGACTGATCTGGTCTTTTTTGTAATCGGCCAGGTCGTCGTGGTCTAATTGCTGAATGCAATCGCTCACCTCGTTGAGGTTGTTGATAAGCGACCGCCTGTTGATTTCGGTTGGGTGAGCCGTCAGCACCAAATCAATAGAGATGTTGTCGATAGCCTTGATAATATCTTCGTCGCTGATATTTTTTTCCTTCAGCCTTGTATAAACTTTCGTAAAATCCACCGGATTGTCTTTCCCCAAAGCATGAGGCGAAACCGTGTCGTACTGTTCCGCGGTATTGGTCAGGTTCAGGAATTGGTTAAAAGCCTTTGCCACCGGCAGAAATTCCTCGTTGGGCAGATTCTGCAAGGTTTCTACCAACGATTGGTGGGCTTCGTCGTTTCCTTCGTATGAAGACTTGGACAACCTTCTTATGTTTTCGATGCGGCCAAACACCTCTTCGCCCAGCGCTTCCTTGATGGTTTGACCCAGGAAATCGCCCAGCATCTTGATGTTCTGCTGCATTAATGTTGGAGAATTATTCATATATACTAAATTTACGTGAGACACCAATTAAGAAAGGTAAAGATACAAAATAGAACAATTGAATAATGCGATTGTTTATAAAATATTTTATTTTGATTGTATTCAGTTGATTTGCAAGTAAATATAGTTAAAAAATACCGCCATTTTTAATACAGGGCAAACGCATCTTCCCTCCAATGAAGTTCGCCAGGTAAAGAAAGATGCCTTGGGCAACTTGTGGGTGGTATCCGCTGGCAACCTGCTGAAGTTCGATGGCACAACTTTCACCGACTACGGCCGTCCCATTGATTGTGCAGTCGGTTATTTGGAGTTCGATGCCGGTGGCGCATTGTGGATATTGGGATCATGCGGGCTGTACAAATTTGTGGATGGCGATACAAAGAGCTTCGACCTGAAAACAGCGCTGTCCATAACTCCCGAAACGCTTTCCGAATCGAATGATGCGTTCATTATTTATCCCAATCCGGCCAGTACGGCGGTTTCTTTCCGCTTCGGCGAGGGAATTAGCCCCCAAACAATAGCTGTTTACGATGCTTCGGGCCGGTTAATTTATTCCGGTAAATTAAATAATGCACTTTCGGCAACATTGTCCGAACTGAATATCGCTCAAAACGGTTTGTATTTGCTGAAAATCACCGACCAGTCGGGCCGGATACATACTCAACGGCTTATAGTAGAGTAACGTAATAGCAAGCACACGGATTACACAGAACAAACGGATAAACACAAGGTTGTTTTACATACCTCTAATTATCAATGTTATATAATGTAGATGATTTATTATTCCGTTTATTCAGTATAATCCGTGTGTTATTCTATGAATTTTTTACTCAGAGCACAAAATATATTTTTTCTAACAATCTAATAATTAATAAGATAATTGTTGAGTTGAAAAAACATTATAAAAAACTCTCAAAATAATTTGGAAAGGGCGAATAAGTGCATTACTTTTGCATCCGCTTTGGTCGAATA
>NZ_BAAHWV010000055.1:0-13070 GCF_054601255.1 Viscerimonas tarda
TGTCATAATATGCCGGTCGCCGGATGTTGAAGCATTGCCGCCAGCCCTATCCATTAAATTCAACTGTCGTCCCACGTGGATCCCAAACTCCTTTTCTATTTCATCGGCGGTTACCTCGTATTTGTCGGTAATCAGCCCGTATAGCCGGATGCGGTCCTCGTTGTTCATCTCTATCCGGTTGGAATACTTGAAATCCAGTCCCGCCGGAATATAATTCATTGCCACCAGACGGGGAATGATTTCCTCATTCATGATATTCTCGATATACCTCCGGTAAACTTCAATCCGTTCCCTGAAAATATCCTGATGCGCCTTGGTAGAGCCGACGTAGGACTGCATACCTCCCGCCATGGATTCCGATCCCAGTATCATGTTCGATACCTCGCTGTTGACAAACTCAATCAGGGAGGTATAAATCTTTTCCGAGTTCGACATGGTGAATGTCTTGATGTCGATTTCGTCTTCCAATCCGGTAACAATCACCTTGTTCTGCGCGGCGTTGGCAATATCGTTTGCCAGGCGTTTGCGGTCAGAATTACTTTCCGACACGCTTTTACCGTGGATAACGGGCTGCCCGTAGGTATGTGAAAAGTTCACATAGTTGGCGACCGTAAACTTCTTGGCGAGTATCAAGGGAGCAGTAGCGGAAAACAGGCCGATGTCCCCGGTATTGATTAAAACATAGTTCCGGCTGTAAGCATCCGAAGCCAGGTTCCAGTGGGGCATCCACATCCCCTGACGCTTGACGACTACCCTCTGGTCGGGAAGCACGTTGCGCCTTTCGATGATATTGACTTCCGCCAGCTTGCCCGTCCGCGGATGGATGTGCGGCATGATTTCCAGAAGCGTATAGCCGTAGAGTTTGGATTCCACAATGCCGCGTATGATTTTGTCGAACTGCGTCCCCTGAATCTTCTGGGTTTCCCTGACGTCCTTGATGTATTTGCCCTTGCCGTTCATTTTTGCCAGCATGTAGCGGTCGCCCAGGATTTGGCTTTCGAGGGTTTCGATAACGGCGCGGATGTGTGCGTCCTGCTGGAGGCAGGCTTCGTACAGGTCTATCAGCCGGGAGCGGTCGTCCAGAATGCACCCCAGCGTTACATCCCCGCGCACGGACTTGTAACGGTTGTTCCGCTCGATTTCCCGCACGTATTCCTGTATGGTCTTCTTGCTCGTGCGGAAAATACTCTCCAATAATTC
Source organism: Viscerimonas tarda (assembly GCF_054601255.1). Taxonomy (NCBI): domain Bacteria; kingdom Pseudomonadati; phylum Bacteroidota; class Bacteroidia; order Bacteroidales; family Dysgonomonadaceae; genus Viscerimonas; species Viscerimonas tarda. Next base: position 1,201 of record NZ_BAAHWV010000055.1, read on the forward strand.
ATGTCCGAAGCTTCCTTCCCTGTTTGCTGACTGCATTTTTTTCTCTTTTGAAAGAATAGGGAAAACAGGTAAAAAACAGGTTGTTTTCTGAATATTATATATACTGTATTTTATGGTTGCAAATGGAATAAATTATATTTTCAATAATCCGATAAAATATACAATATTTAATTAAAAATGAATATGCGAAATATAATGTAATATGCTATTTATCAATATTAAATAATGAAATATGATGTTAATTTATCTCTATGTTTTGATTAATATTACAAGTAAAAATACTAATTTTACAGCCACATTTTAAACGAAAAAAAACAGTCAAAAGAAATGGAAAAAGGAATATTGTCCTGCCGGGAAATCCGGTACCGGGAATTTCCCGGAATGCTGTTCGGTTTGTCAGGAAAAGGGATGCTGTATTTCGATGCGGGGAGGTATCTCCGGGAAAAGGGAAATACACAAATCCACAGTATTGAAAACTTCAGGTCGCAGTTCGGCTTCTGGATAAGGGCGGTGCAGGAAGCGTTCGACCTGAGGGAAGAAGATTTGCTTGTAAGGGATGAGGCGGCGGATAACTGGTACATGGAGGAATCCCTGTCGCTGCTTTTTGCCGCCTATTTGGACCCCGGATTTGCCGTTCACCTGCTGGAGCGGATGTCGGAAATGCTCCTGACCGGCATGGCGCTGTCGGATACGGCGCTGCTGAGGATAGCCGGGGAACGGATTACAAAGGAAGACTTAACATAAAATACATTTAATACATTTGAATCATGAGAAGAAGTAATTTTAAGGAACCCAAGCACGTCCTGGTATTCAATGGGGCGCGGGTATTGATTGCGATTGTGCGCTCCCTGCACAGCGCCGCTGAGTTTTCAAGGGGGAATTTGCAGGCTATTTCATTCTGCTGCACCGGCAGGTATGTCACTTCGGGAGGTTATTATTTCCGGCATGTACATCCTGAGATTGAAGTCGAGACCGGCGATCTGGACAACCTGAAGCTGGAAGAGTATGACGCCATGTGCGGGGAAGACCGGAAGTATCACTCCGTGCGCGAAATGGCGAAGAAGCGGAATTTGGCGGAAAAGAAACGTAAAACGGAAAACGGCTTGAAAGATGAAACGAAAATGCAGTAAAATTCCCTTCAACAGGGGAGCCCATGTTTATGTCGTCGGGGACATGGACGGGAATGTGGAATGGGTCAGCCTGTATGACCTGTGCAGGATACTTGAACGCGGGGATATGTACGAAAACGGGCAGGCAGCCGGATTATGTCCCGCTTACGGAAATTTCCCGGTTTACGGTAACGGCAAGCTCTACCGGTTTGTCCGTCTGTACGATGCAACGGTTCTGATCCGGGCGGTACGGAAAGAGGATGAGCAGGTAGCCATTCTTTGTGATGAACTGGAACAGTGGATAGTTTCCCTGTCAACCGGTCACCGGTTGCCTTCCATCGGACAGGCGGCTGCGAAACCGCTTGCCGAGCCGGTTACTTTTACCTTCAGAGGGCATCCGGTTTCGTTTATGAAGGAAAGCGGCAGGATTTTCCTTAACGCTACGCAAATGGCGAAAGCCGTTGGCAGAAACCATAAAAAATGGCTTCTTATGGCGGAAACCGCCCGCTTCAGGCAGTCGCTTGTCGAACAGGGAAAATCAAAAGGTACGGAAGAGCAAATACTTACTGTCAGGGGCAGCCATGGCGCTACGTGGATGGAAGCGGTATTGGGACTGGAATTTGCCCGGTGGCTGTCGCCGGAGCTTCACGCATGGTGCCGCGAGAAGCTGGCGGCGCTCTCCCGACAGAACCGTGTTGCCATTGAAAAAAACGACGACTACAAGATAGCGTTCTACAACGACTTCATTGAAAACCGCGAATGCTTCAAGACCTCGCTGATTGCCGAGGAATTGCGGATTACGGCCTCCGGGTTGCACCGCTTCCTGATGGAACATAAAATATGCCGTTTCGAAAACAGGCAGTACGTTGTTTATCCCGCTTATGCACCCCTGCAATGCGACCACCCCTACCTGTGGACCAACAAATACGGGAAAACATACGCCTGCTCGCACGGGAAGCGGTGGACGAAAGCGGGAAGGGAATACATACTGGAGTTGTACCGGGCGAAAAATCCATATACGGGGACTGCGGTTCTTCCGGCTTAAAACCGTTTCCGGGGGAAAGTCCTATTATTGAATGATACCCGATTCATATCAATAACATTAAAAACGAACAAAATGGAATTAAAGCAAAAGATGACATTTGAAGAAATGGCGCAGCACCTGAGGGAGCATTCCTTCAGGCTGCCCAACCGCGTATCGGTCGGCAGACATGCCCGGCAACTGGGCTTTTCGGTATATAAGCCCATGGTCAACAGGAAAACGCAGTTTTTTTATGTGAACGAAAGCATACCTGCCGGAAAGCCGTAGTCTTATTTTCTTATTTTTTTATTCTTAAAAATTTACATTCATGGAACAGAGAGAAAAAATATCTTTCGTCAAGTATTATCCGGGCTTGTCTGTTATGTTTAAGCCTGTGGAGACCCTGTTTATCCTGCACATGGTACGGTTTGAGTTCCTCAAGACCGCCGGCTTCCGGATCCGCTGGTCAAAGGCGGAATACGCCCGGCGGATGGGACTGAAGGAATGCGCCTTTATCCGCTGTGTCAAGCGTTTGTCAGCGATGAAGCTGCTGGAGGTAAGCCATAATCCGGAGGGAAACAGGGTGTTCTATTCCTTCAACATGTCCTTGTACTATCGTCTGGTTGAAATCCTGTCTGCCACCTCCGACCATGACAGGCTGACGGCATTTTGCAACCGGCAGTTCAAAAAGGCAGGGCGCCCGATTGAAAGCATTACCGATGATGAAATCCGCGAACTGAGGGATTGAAGAATCGTGACCTGATTTGAAAAAGTCGTTTCCAAAAATGGGGACGGCTTTTTTTGGGTCTTGTTTTCCGGGGTACAAAAAATTACAGGGAGGGGTATGAATTTTTTACAGGGCAACCCCTTAAAAAATTCAGGGGAGGGGGTATAAAAAATTACCTTCTATAATAGATATATAGTATATAGAATTAATAAATAGATATATCTTAATAAGAAATTCTTTTTTTAAAAAAGAAAAAAATGATTAAAGTAAACGCTCAATCGCAGTTGCGGAATTTTGTATGAAACATTTATCCCAAAGAGGTTTACCCTGCCGTTTTTGATCGTTTTTTCATAAACTGCCCTTTCCGGTCTTTTCCGTCGACAAAATCAACCAGTTGCTTCTTCCGCCGCTTGTCGATAAAGGCAAGCATTTCCTCCGCATCGCAGCGGTTGCGGTAGTAATTTCCACTTCTCAGCCGTTTTAAGTCCTTGGGCATATTCTTCTCAGCCGTAGCCGTTATGGTCAGAAAATCGTCAATGTAGAAATAGATTTCTCCCTTTTCCACCCTGAAATGCAGGGGCTCAATCCGCTTAGCAAAGCCGTTCCATACCTTGCCCGCCTTTTCCAGTTCCCTGGCCAGCATTTCCCGCTCCTGGGCGCTGACAGGCTCCAACTGGCAAGCACAACGGTCGGCGACAGGCTCGTAAAGAGAATAACGCACTGACCTGTCGTTTTCCTTGACACAGTACATCACAACCTGTCCCTTTGCGTTGATTTCACGGAATACGCCGACGGCTATTCTTTCCCCCAGCAGCGATACCCGCAGGAACAGGCCGTCTGCCGGTTCCTCCACCGGCAACAGATGGCTGCGGGCATTGTTCCATAAAAGACCGTTTTCATTAAGCGCCCTCTGCAGGCGGACTTTCTCTTCGTATGAGGCTTCCCTGTAAGCTGTTCCGGGCGAAGGATTTATTTTGACTTCCGAAGTATCCAATACGCCTTCGGGCGTAAGGGACACGCCAAGAATTATTTCATTGACGCACAGGCAAGGAGTAATACCGGTTAGCCCGCTACTGTCCATGACAATAACCTCGTTTTTCACGGGCAGCGAGGTCTCAAACCATTCCGTGAATTGCTCGAACGTGATTCCCTGCAGCTTCCCGCCGCCTGACTTCAGTATCCGGCTCACGTCAACGGACACATTCCTGCGCAACAGGAAGGATTCGATGGCCAGTTCGTCCTTTTCGGTGGACGCCCCAAATGATTCCAGATAGGAAATAACCTGCTTGCTGTTTTTCATTACTGCTGTCTATATATAATTTCCCTGTTTTTATATACAGGAAATAAAACCGGAACAAATATACCGCTTTTAAAATAAAACGCAAAAATTATTGTTTTTATTTCATCATTCCGTCAGGGGATAAAAAAACAAGCAAAAAAGTAGTCAAAAATATGAATGACAGTATCATGGAGAAATGCTGTATATGGCGTTTTCAATCCGAAAATCACCGCCATATATACATCCCATTCGCTTATTTTTATTCATGTTATCAAATTGTCAGCCAATCATATATTGTAAGGAACATATACAGACCCATATATACTGTCAATCAGGTTCATGGAAAACGGGGAATTTTTATATACAGATACGCCATTTATTTTTTGTTTCACTAACCGAATACTAATCAGATAAATAACATGAAAAGCATATACAAACAGGCGTATATTGTTCTATCCGAATCGGAAAAATAAGATAAAACCTGTCTATTGCCGGTTTACTTATTTGTTTGTTTTAACAGAAAGCCATTTCCGGGAAGATTTTCCCCTGCCGAACGCTAAAATAACGCTTTCAAAAAAACGGGACTTGGGAATTTGCCCCGAGCACAGATATGGAATCCGCACCCGCAGGCGTACCCACCCTTTTCTTTTTAAAAATGTCAATTAACTTGTTTTCAGATATTTACATGGTTTACTTTTGTACAAAGTAAACCTGAAACGGCAAAAAAATAAAAACAGCTATCATTTTGAAAGTATATTTTTATTTTTTATCTGTTATTACTGTTTTTATCCAATCCGTATAAATTGTAATCGGTTTATAATAAATAAATTATGATTTTCAAATGCAAACTATCATTGTGATATATATGTTTAATCCGTTCTTTTTCCGTTTTTGTGAAAATGAAATTTTTTTCAGGAAATAATTGTTTATTATAACAGTTTGATTATAAACATAATAGCCTCGCACATACGCGCTGTTTACCTTTTCATTTTTTTGCTTTTCAAAAAAAATATTTTTCAAAAAGTTTTTGTACTTGAAATTTTTTTCCGTATCATAGTGTTGTTCTGATACGGCAAGCGAGCCGCAAATATACAGAACAAAAAAGTAACAAAATATATAAACAAACAAATAAGAATAAAAGACAAAAGAACAAAGACCGCAAAAAGCGAGAAACAAAAGAGTTTTTTTATTGGAAACATTTTTTTGAACTCTGGAAAATCAAAAAATGCCTGTACGTTTTGGAACGTTCAAAGAGGGTGTTAAATAACCACACCGCGCAGGACTGCAAACCAATGCAGCAAGTCGGAACGGAAAAGTATGTATTACTTATATCCGAGTGCCAAAAGTACGTTAAATTTTGGGAGTACGGTCGCACTGAATAAGGAAGCGTAATGAATAATGCCGTAAATGCGCCCCTGTGCGCTGGGAGCTAAAATACGCTATGCAGGAAAAACACCCTGCACGGGACTTGAGAAAAGAGCATTGCCAATGTCATGCCCATAATCACCAGCCGCCACCCGCCTGAATGTTAGCTGCCCGCTTGGAAAAGAGCGGGGACGTGCCGGAGAAATGCCTGCGTGAAATCGGAGTATCGTATGGGTCTGCCACGACATGGAAAGAATATTTTTGTAATTGAATACTGCAAATATAATCGTTTTTTCTAAATAGCGGACTATCCGGCACGTTTTTGTGAAAGTTGAGGAGCAAATTGATTTAAGAAACTGCCCGCATAAGGTGAAATTGTGCGGGCGGTTTTTTCAGGGCATTACCGGTAAGGACGGTCAAGGCAGGGTTCGATTCCCTGATGCCCGCAATATGCGCTTTTGCATAGAATACAAATAAATATTTAAAATTATGTCAATCAGTAAATTAAACGCAGAACAATTTTCTGCAAATCAAACAGGTTTGAAAGGTATTATTTTCGTGTACAACGGTAAGGAAGACGCGCAAACTGCATTGCAGTTTTTCGGCGAAGATTACGAGCCTGCCGATAAATCGCAAAATTCGGTGTTCAAGGCAATCAAAGCGGTTGTCGCTACATTTTGGAGCGTGAAAGAAGCCGAAACAAAATTGCGTGCCGACGCCGATGGCATCCGTTCCAAACTCCGCGCCTCTACTCCGTCTGCCATTATTATCCGCACGTCAAAAGGCGAGCTTGTCAAAACCTACCATTTGGAAGATTCCGTTTGGGCGCGTCTGGGCTTTGTCCCGACCAAAAAAGACTTGGATTTTACCAACCGCGAAAAAAGCAAGGCAATCCACAATGCCACCAAAGCGATTTTCGACGCCATGAATTTCCGCGTCCTGTTAGCCAAAGAAGAAGAAACGCCTGCCGTAAATGCGGATGAAAGCAAGCAACCGGCTGCCGAAAATGCGGATAAAACAAACAAAGGCAAAGCGGATAAAAACGCTGCAAAAACCGAAACGCCTTCCGAACTCAAAAATGCGGCGTAAATGCAGGCAAGCGTTTTTAATGTTATCAAAGGCATGGGCTTAAAAGTCTGTGCCTTTGATAGCTTTTAAGGGTATTGATATACACTTTGTCGGGATTGCACCCCGAAATACCCACACTGCATAAAATTTTCTCAACTTACTGCAATATTGCCGTGAGGCAATGACTTCCTCCCTTGTATGACACAGGAACATAGTGCAGGTAATCTGCTTAAATCGCCCCTGAACGGGCGGGCTATGTTCGCGTGTTCACTTCTTTTTTTCTAAAAAGGGCGTGGAAGGCGTCAGGCAGGAAAATATCTGCGGGGCTTGTCCTGTCATGGATAGCGGACTACTGCACGAGCTACCGCATGGACGACAGGAACAAAAGCAGCATGGAGGAGTGCCGGAAGCTGATGGAATCATTCCGGGCGGTCAATGATAACCAAAATGTCAGAACCGCTTTTCCGCTGGTTTGACAGGATTTTATAAAGTAACCCCATAAACATATTAATATATAGGAATATGCAAACAGCAAATCTAAAAATTACCGATTTCGGACAGAAAATCGGTGGCGCCAAAAAAGACTTGGCATGGCAGCATTTGGAGCGCCTCAAATTGGTAAGCGCCGATGCGCTGCTTACACAGCCCCTTTCAAAGACATTCCCCAAGCCCGATTTCCTGCGGATGTTCCGCGAAAGAGCTATTACGGCGGAACAGACTATCCGCCTCTGCTTCCTGTACGAGAGCATCGAGGCAAAGCCCCGCAGAAGCTATACGCTGAACCGCTGGGCGGAGAATACCATGAGTAAAATCCGCCTTACCGGCAGCCTTATTGACGGCACATACGTTGAAGACCCCGGCGACCTGCTGCACGGCAAAGGCTTTCACAGCTACCATGAAATCATGCAGGCGGCAGGCTTTCCCGAAGAAGACTTCAATCCCTATCCCTTTCAGGTAAAGAAATTATACGGCGAGAACTATGGCGCCTGCAAAGGGAATTTTATCCGCAAAAGCGGGAGCCTCAAAGAAGTAATTGCGTGGGTAAGGGAAAACTCCGGCGCAAAATCAAAAAGCGCACAGCAATTCTCCATCTATCGGCACACCGCCACCAAAACTTACTTTATCACTCCCAAAGGCAAAGCAGGCATCGTCCTCATTAAAGGTTTGACAAGGGAAGAAGCGGAAGACTGCTACCGCAACAAAAAGGAGAAATTGACCGAAATGTACCGCCTCATCCGCATGGTACCGGAAGAACGGCGGGACTGGAACCGTCCCCGTGTCGGCAAAGATTACCGGCTGGGATTGGATGTAAGTCCCGTAAAATTCTCTGCCGCAATACCTTTTCGCGGGGTGGAGTTCGGCAACTGGGTAAACCAGACCGAAAGAGCTTCCAACCTCAACGAGGCTTACGATGCCTTGCTCGATTTGGCAAATGCGACAGGTTTCCCGCCCGAAGCCCTGTCGCTGGATGGAACGCTTGCCCTTGCCTTCGGTGCGCGTGGAAGCGGGAAAGCCAAAGCGCATTACGAGCCTCTCAAAAGGGTTATCAACCTGACCAAAAAGAAAGGGGCGGGTTCGCTTGCCCACGAATGGTTCCACGCCCTCGACAATTACCTGTCCATTATAGAGGGAAGTCCCCTCTGCTATGCTTCCGATACGGCAGGGAACATGCAGAACGGAGAAATAGCGGAAGTATTCAGGGTATTGAACAACGCCATCGGAAAGAGTGATTACAAAATACGCAGCAGAAAAATCGACGAATTAAAGTCAAAGCCTTACTGGGCGATGAAAATTGAAATGAACGCCCGCGCTTTTGAAATGTATGTTATCCGCAAACTCTCTTTATCGGGATACGAAAACGATTACCTTGCCAATACGGTCGGTTACGCCGATTATTCCCGTCCCGAACTCTATCCTTACCCGACAACGGAAGAAATTGAAGTTTTCGCGCCGCTTTTCGACAAGCTGTTGTCAGCGGCGTCAGCAATAATCCAAATACCGCAACGAAAAACAGCATAAATTAATGAAATACACAATGAATACACAAAGACAACTGAACGCACAGGGCGGAACATTTACCCGCCCTGCCACAAGGGAAGAAAAAGCGTTTGCCCGCTTTGCTCGCGAACTGAAAAAAGAAAATGGCTTCGCAAGGGAAGAAATACAGGAAATTATCGGCTATCATAAAACGGAAAGCCGGGCGTTGAATTTCTACCTCAACGGTTTCTATCCCTTTAACAGGGCATAAAGGAGACAGACACATAAATAATTATCATACAATCCTATTAAACGTGAGCGCAACCACGAAAAATTTGCAGAAAAATTATGCCGAACTGGTGTTTTACAAACTATGTCGTTGAAGGCGATAAAGAAGAAATTGCCGACCTGATGCAAAAATTGGAATCATTGGAAAAGCAGGATGTTCCGTTGGTAGAGAATGGCTTTGGGAAAAACTTTCTGGGAAATGTTGTTGCTCTTTTTGGGGGCGACCGGAAGAAAATTAATTGCCGCGGGGAGTTTATGAACTTGGAGCGTACCAGCGAGGCGACCTTGCAGTTTAACACGGAAACAGCTTGGGGCGATATGCCGGAAGTCTGGGATTCTGTCTGCGGTAAGTATAAAAGCCTGAAATACTACTTTCTGGCGGAAGAAACCGGTAACGGCTATTATGCGACCAACGATGCCGAAGGAAAATATTTTCCCGATAGGTTCATTATCGACCAGTGGGAAACAGGCTCGGAATACTGTGAAACCGAGCAAAGCCTGTTTGCAGGCGTTGGCAAACGCACAGGGACGGCTGTTACAGGCAGGGAAGAAATGCAGAGCGCTATCGACAGCTACAATGCCCAAAATGAAGAAAACGAAATATATGTGCATGAAATAGAAATCATTGAATAAAAAAAGGATATGAAATTAGAATTATTGGAACATGCCGGAAAAATAGCAGGCTACAATTTTATACCGGAAAATCCGGCGGAAGAAAACGCCCTGAAAGCTGTTTTTGATAACGAGAAATTTCCGGTAAGGGAATACAGCAAAGAATCCATGCAATTTATCAGTGCGGGTTATGCCTTGCATGACATCAAAACGCTCACAAAGCTCGGCGAAATCAATATCAGCGAAGTCAGGGAAGAACCGAAAGAATACTTGGTCTGCGCCGAGTGCGGTTCAAAAGACGTGCAGGTTAAGGCATGGGTGTACCCCAATGACAACAACAGCTATGCGGGGGATATTGACGATGACGCATGGTGCGAAGACTGTGAAGACCATGTATCTCTGGATTTGGTAAAAAGAAAAAAGAAAAAAAGCAAGAAAAATGGATGAATTTAAGAAAGGTCAAAAAGTTTACCGGCGCGACCCCGAAAACGAAACTTCCGGCGTATATGAAGTGCAGGAAAAAACAGGCTGGAACACTTACCTTATCGGCAGCGGCGCAAGCGAAGCCGAAGTGTATGAGTGTGAACTTTACCCATTGAGCCAAAAGGCGGTCTTCCGCAAGCATGTTCGAAGCGGCTCAATCAGCGTCCTGTTCCCCGGACAGATGCTGGATGAATGTCCCGAAATTGTCGCCTCATACGATTTTGAAGACAAGCGTTTCGATGAAGCCGATTACGATTTTGTGATGAACGCCTCGCATCCGGTCTATGAAGGCGAATATGCCCATTTATTGCCTGCGCTGGAAGAAGAAGGCTACGACAATTTGGAAATAGAGCCTTCGCGCATGTCTCGATGGGAAATTTTGCAGGCAATGGACATTATCGCCCGTAGCTTGATGGTTTCATACCTGACGGATTTCACCGAACACGATATTGCCTTCCTTGACAACACGAACGCGGAAATACCTTTTGTCTGGCTTGTCCGCCAATCGGGGACACGGATTTTCAGGGATGACGACGGTAAAGAAATTCGGAATTTATTGGAAACAATGGATTATTACGAAAGCGCAAAAACGGATTTTTGCCTCTACCGCTACGACGGCGTATTGTTGAAACCGGTGTTTCCATCAACAGTCAGGGAATGGGCAAAGAAAGAATATGACTTGCAATAGCCTGAAAAATCATTAAAAAAAATACAAATAGCATGAAACAGGTAATTCAACTGTATCGCTTTGAATATTTCGGTCCGCCTATGAGTGAAGAGTTGATAGGCATTTTTACTTCCGGCAGGACATTGAAACGATACCTTGCCGGCATGAAAGCGGCAGGCTTGTTATCCGACGAAGATATAACCCGCCTGACAAAACAGGGTGAAACTCTTAAATGCGAGCCGAACTATAAAACAGTCCGGTTTGGAGCATCGCTGTTAGACCCCGAATATGGGGAAAACAGCGAAGAATATGAAACTGAATTATATAAGGCAAATCATGGGTAATACGTTAAAATTCATTCTCGACCCCGCCAATTTTGACGGGGCAGCGCTTGCCTCCATGAGCGACGGCATTCATAGCGATTACGGCGGGGAAACGCCGGAAGAACTGCGCATACGGGAAAATAATCCCGCTTTGCAGGCATTGAGCCTCGAAGAACAGATTCCCGTTATTGAACGCTACGAACAGTCCCTCTGCAAACCTTTTGAGGAAATCACGGAAGAACGGTATTGGGACTTGCTGGAATGTGTGCCACCCAAACGCTTTGACGGCAACCGCTTTTTCGTTGGCGAGTGTTATTACGGCAACCTGTACCGGTTTTGCTTTCGTCTGAACGGAAAATATTATTCCGCCCTGCGGAGCATAATCCTGACCGATAAGGAAATTGAAGAACAAATCAGGGAATTTGAAAAATCAGTAAAAACAGCATGATATGGAAAAAGTACATTTATTATACAGCTGCAACGCATGGCACAGCTGGGACAGCTTCCGCTTGCAGGGCGTATTTACCGGCAAAGAGCCGCTTGATGCCTACCTGTCCGACATGAAGAAAGAAGAACTCCTGACGGATGAAAATATGGAACAACTGCGCCTGTACAGGCAAACGCAAGACAGAGAGCGGAATTATGTGATTGAAGAACAGGAAACAAACCCCAACTATCCCGGAGATGAAGAATAAGGAAATAATACTGGAACAAATACTGGAATTGCTGCCGACTTATGTCAGCTTATGCTATGTGGATTATAATGATAATCTTGATAATTCGATTGACCTGCTTCAATCATGCGTGGCAAGCAATTCTATGGATAAACTCCATGAAGAAATGTGTAATGCTTGGTTGGATTGTGAAGCGGAATCGTTGAATGATTACAAAGAAAGACTTCAAAGCGATATGGAATCCAAATATAACATAGACGAAGATACGGCAGAGCAA
>NZ_BAAHWV010000056.1:0-11877 GCF_054601255.1 Viscerimonas tarda
GTACAAACATGGTGCAAATATAGCACTTTTTGAGGCTTGCGACACCCATTTTGGTGTCGCAATTTCTGCAAATAACTGTGTATGTGAATTTTATAAATTTGTTAAAATGAAAGTGTCAAAGTCAGGAGGGTCTTGTTACAAAGGGAAGAATGTTTTTGACAATATGCAATAATTTTTATTAAATTTTTCATAGAAATAATCTATTATTCAAAATCTACTATTTTTCTTTACATTGATATTTGAATATTTATTGTTTCGTTTATACGATTGTAGATACGCCTTGTAAGATTGAAGGATATTTTTAGAGCGAATAAAATAATAAGCAGATAAGCGCCTCTCAAATCCCAATCTCAGGAAAGCAATCAATAGCCTCCCTCGCCCCTTTATCGGTAATGTTAGCATAATGCTTGATGGTTGTTTGTACCGATTTTATTGGTGTGAATTTGAAAGCTAATCACAACAGTACAGTAGACCCGCTGGTTCAGAAATCGATTGTATATCCTCCGCTAAGGTACAAATTTTGAAAGCTAATCACAACTAATAAACAAGATACCGATTATAAATAGATTTTTTTTCATTTGTTTCCTAGCGTATATTTTATTCCGATGCCGAAATAAAGACTGTTAAACAATATAGATTCTTTGAGCCTCCGGGTTTGAAAACGATCATTAAGCATATCAAAATGGTCTATTTTTTTTACATATCTAATGTTCAACACTTTCTTGGAATTCGTGGATGGGGCATAAACCTGTTCAACCTTCGACTTTTTAGGCGTATAATTATACTGCTCCACGCTCAGTTCCATGGCTAAAGCAGGCGATTGGGAAAGCCGGCAGTTGTATTCAATACCGGCGGTGTAGCCCCAATTCAAATTGGTATAGAAAGTGCAAGTAGAATATTTATCTTCTCCGCTATAACTATAAGCCGATTGTTCCGCATTAACCAGCGCCAATACAGGACCCGCTTTGCCTGTAAAAGAAGATTTGTTACAGTCAACCGTGAACGTAAAGGCCGGACGAAATGTTGTTGTTTGATAACTCCAATCTCTGGTATGATCTCAATTCTCAACGGGAGTAAATACTTTGTGCCGGTTAAAATAATCGGCGCTCAGCTCAACACCCATGTTATTTCGGAAGGTATAGCCAACCGTAAGGCCGTACTTCAATCCGCTTGCTAACGTAAAATCGTCGGAAGCAGAATTAAGTAAAGCTAAAGGTTCCCCAGGTGCAGGTACATATATCTCAACCAAATAAAAATCAGGCTCTATTTGGGACGAAATGGACTGATGATACCGGACATAAGGCTTAACATAAAAATTTTGCGCATTCAAAGCACAACAAAACGGCAATATAAACAGCATCAGTAGAATCTTACTTTTCATAGAATCAAGGAAATCAGGTTCATATAATTGGCTTACATTTATAAACGAGAAAGGTAATACTTTATTCCGAAATAAGATTTTAAAAAAAATCATCGCAATATTTCCACTATTACCGGCTCGCTTACCACGCCTTGTTTTCCTATAATAGATGCCTGCAACTGTAAAACGTCGCATTTTTTTATTCCCATTTGTTAATTTTTAATCACCAAAATCTGACATTTCATACAGCTCAATCTTCATATCATTGTCTTTTAATTTCCAAAGTAATAATTGATTTTGCAGGCATTTTTACCGTTAATTGACCTTTTGAAATTTTCGCATCGGTAAAAACCTGCGGCTTTACTAAGCCGGGATTTTCAAAAGTGTTGTAATCGGTAATGTTTTTTGACGTTAAAATTCTACCATTTACGACAAGCGGTTTAATCTCCTTGTCGTCGGAAAGATTAATCGTAATCTCCTGCCCTTTTTCCAAATCCATATTTGCCAATGTGATATTGATTACATCGCCTTTTTTCGATGCCGAAGCGCTGATTGCGGGAACGGCCCGATTGCGGATTTCCCTTGTACCGGTGGCGATTTCGAGCGGCAAATTTATAGCGCCATGATGCACTTTGTACATTTCAAAAACGTGGTAAGTGGGCGTAAGCAGCATTTTATCGCCTTTTGTCAGTACCATAGACTGCTGTCGCCGTCAGAGGTCATATATTCCACCAACATTCCGAATAAAACTATTTTTCTCATAACTTAAACGAACTTGTTTTCAAATAAATCTTATAATCCTTAATCATTCCCGGCTTGTTCAATTCCATACGAGGCAGGTATTCAAAGCCGCCGATTGTTTTATTCTCGCCCAAATCAATCACAATCTGATGCGGAAATTTGTCTTTTGCAGCGGAATAAGCAGTATGCCAAATTGTTGATTCCTGCAAATCGAAAACATTGCTTGCCGCGTTGTTGGCATCATCTACCTCTTCGCTGTCGGCATAAATCACTTTCCAATGCTGGCGCGAGAGGCGTTTGCCATCCTTGTCCAGAATTTCCAGTTCGGCAATGGAAGCGAAATCGTCTTTGCTGTATGAATTAAGGGCTTCGAGGCAGAAATATCGCGTTTCAACCGCCTGTTCGAACTGTATTTTCTGCCAACCGTTGCCTGCGCGGAAACTGCCCGAATAGACAGGTTTTTCGGCGGATAAATCCAGTGTCTCGCCCTGTTTGCGGAACTTGTACGCGCCATTGCCGCACAATACGTCTAAAATCGGTTGCCGGACACCACTGACTGTCGGTTCGGCGGGTTGCACCATTTCCAGCACAATGATTTCGTTTTTGCCTTTTTTCAACCAGCAACCCGGAAGATACAATGCTTGTTGGGGGCCTATTTCCCAAAAACGCCCCAAATTATGCCCATTGACGTAAACCATTCCCTTTTTCCAATTGCTCATATCAATAAAGGTATCGCCAATTTTGTCGATATTGAAATAGGCGCGGTAATAGGCAGGATTATCTGCTTTTACAGTGGCTTTGACGTATTTTTTATCCTTTGCAAACGCATAATCCACCGGAATGGAATAGACTTGCCAATTTTTCAATTCGCTAACGCCTTGTTCATTCACGAGTTCTACCTTCTCGGTAATTCCTTTAATGTCAAGTACGCCTGCGCCAAAATTGCGCCGTCCCATTGCTTCTACCAAAATATCCAACACAGCGCCCTCTTTTAGAAGCGGAAGCCGCAATGTTCCTTCGCCTTTCAAGCGGTTGAGTACGCCAATCCGCTTGCCGTCAATATACACCTGCGCCCAGTCATGTGCTTCGGTTACTTTCAAGAATTGCGGCACATCGGATTGTTTCAGTGTTGTGCGATAGAGAATACTACCCCAGCCCTGGTCAAAATATTCCATCGGGTAAATACCTTCGCTCGTTTTCGCTTCGGGAAGGTTGTCGAAAATCGGGGCAAACTCTTCAAAAGTAATGGTCGGAATGGCGATTGTCGGAATAGAATCTGGGATTTTGGGCAAAGTTTCGCCTTCGGACAAATAGTTTTCCAACAAGGCGCGGACTTGAAAATATTTGGGCGTAGTACGTCCCGATTCGTTGATGGGTGCATCGTAATCGTAAGACGTGCAGTCGGGCACATAGCCGGGGAAATTTGCGCCCGCCCAATGTCCGAAAGTGGTACCGCCGTGCGTCATATACAGCGAGAAAGAGATATTTTTATCCAACATTTCTTTCAATCCGGCAACCAATTCTTCTGCACTGCGCGTTTCGTGCTTGGCGCCCCAATGGTCGAACCAGCCCGACCAAAACTCGCTGCACATCAGCGGCGTTTCGGGGCGCAGTTCGCGCAATCGTTTGAATTGTTCGTCAATATTGGCGCCTGTACCGAAATTCAGCGTCCAAAGCAAACCGTCAAGTGCGTTGTTTTCAAAATTGGAGTTCCAGTCGCATTGAAACAGCGGTGTTTGGTCAAAACCCGATGTTTTGACTATATCGTGAATGGCAGCAATATAGGGTTTATCAACGCCATACGCGCCATATTCGTTTTCAACTTGCACCATCAGGATATTGCCGCCTTTGGCAAGTTGCAAGTCGCTCAACTGCCTGCCGACTTCCGTCATAAACAGTTTCACACGTTCCATAAAATAGGCGTCTTGCGTGCGCAACGCAATGTCTTGTTTTTTGAGCAGCCACCAAGGCAATCCGCCCATTTCCCATTCGGCGCAAACGTAGGGACCGGGGCGCAAAATAACATACATTCCGTGTTTTTGCGCCAGACGGCAGAATGCGGCGACATCGTTGTTGCCCGTAAAATCGAATTGTCCTTCACGCTGTTCGTGGATGTTCCAAAAAACATAGAGGCACAGCGTATTCATACCCAGCGCCTTGCACATTTCGATGCGGTGTTCCCAATATGCCTGCGGAATACGCGGATAATGGATTTCCGCCGCTTTGACAACAAAGGGCTGTCCGTTCAGCAAAAACGTATTTTTGCCGATTTCAAAGGTTTCTTGTTTTGCCGATTGACAACCGGAAAATGCTATGGCAAACAATGCCAAAGTTAAAATAATACACTGTCTTTTCATAAATTTAATTTTACGATATTTTTCTTGCCCCGTCTTTAATAACCACATCATACACTTTGGGCTTGATTTTGAATTTCTGCTCGTAACTTTCTATGGCGCGTTTGATAAAGCCTTCGTAAAGTTCATTTTTTACTAAATTAATTGTACAACCGCCGAAACCACCGCCCATTACGCGCGAGCCTGAAACGCCGCATTCGCGAGCTATGTCGTTGAGAAAATCAAGTTCTTCGCAACTGACTTCGTATTTGCGGCTCAAGCCGATATGCGTTTCGTACATTTTTTTGCCAACTGCTTCGTAATCGCCTTTTTCCAAATCGGCGGGAACTTCTTCCAAACGCGCAATTTCTTCTATCACAAATTCGGCGCGGATATAATCTTCGGGACTTACTTCGTTTGCCACTTCTTTCAGCATTTCCAAATTTGCATCGCGCAACAATTCCACTTCGGGATGACGCTTTTTGATTGCAGCCGCGACATTTTCGCACGATTGACGGCGTTTGTTATAGGCGGAAGACGCCAATTCGTGCGCTACGCAGGTATTTACCAAAACCAACCGATATCTTTCAGGGTTGAACGGAACATACTGATATTCCAGCGAGCGACAATCAAGGCGAATAAGCGAGCCTTCCTTGCCAAAGCAGGAGGCAAACTGGTCCATAATTCCACACTTTACGCCAACGTAATTATGTTCGGTTGCCTGCCCGATTTTTGCCAATTCAAACCGGTCGAATCCCAAATTGTATTGCTCGTTGATAGCAAAGCCAAAGCAACTTTCCAACGCTGCCGAAGACGACATTCCTGCGCCGAGCGGCACATCGCCTGCAAAAACGGTATCGAAAGCGGGAATTTTTGCACCGCGTTTGAGCATTTCGCGGCAAACGCCGTAAATGTATTTTGCCCACGATTTGGCAGGCAGGTCTTCTTCGCCCAATCCAAATTCGGCATATTCTTCCAAGTCCAAAGCGAAAGCGCGGACTTTGTCCGTTCCGTTAGGTGCGATTTCGCAATACATGGCCTTGTCAATTGCGCCCGGCAGCACAAAACCGCCGTTATAATCGGTATGTTCGCCGATAAGGTTGATACGTCCGGGCGAGGTGTAAAGGTCGCCTTCAGTATTAAATAGTGAGTAAAACTTTTCTTGAATTGATTTAATTTCCATGATACTAAAATAATTTTGAGGGATAAACTCCTTTTTCTACTAATTTTTTAATTTTCTCTACTACTTCCTGACGGTCTTCGGGATAAGTAATGCCAAACCACGAAGACGGTGTTGAGATTAGTTTCACTTTGATAAGATTTTCCTTTACCAAATCGCCGACCAATGTCGGTATCAAAAATTCAGCTTTCAGATTGCTTTGATTTTGGTTTAAGAAATCAATGAAACGCTGTTCCGACAAATCAAAGAAATCGGGCGTAAAACCCCACATATTCATCGAAACGGGCGTAGAATCGGTTAGCTGCACCCAATTGTCGTTCTCGTCTTTATAACAGGGAACGCCTTCTATGCGCTGTATTTTGGAACGTTCCGAAATGCGCGTCAAATAGCCGTCGGCATCCAATTCGCACTCACCGCGCGTTACCGCACCGCTATCCGACAGCGTGTTACCTGCCAAATAGCCAATCATACAATAATTCCGCTGCTTGCCGTTCATTTGCTGCAAGGCTTGAGCCAGCAAGCTATAACTTTCCCTGCCGTAGAAATCATCGGCATTGATAATCCCGAACGGCTCATTAATAACATCCTTACCCATGAGCAAAGCGTGATTTGTTCCCCAAGGTTTTTCCCGTTCAGGATTCAAAGCAAAGCCGTCCGGCAAACTGTCCAATTCCTGAAAAATGATTTCCACAGGGACTAAATTCTCGTACTTTGCCACGACTTTTTCCTTAAAATCTTTTTCAAAAGAATGTCTGATGACAAATACAATCTTTCCAAAGCCCGCTTGCAAAGCATCGTAAACGGAATAATCCATAATTGTCTCGCCGCTGGGACCGATTCCGTCCAGTTGCTTCAATCCTCCGTAACGGCTACCCATTCCGGCAGCCAAAATGAATAATGTTGGTTTCATGTTTTGATATTTTATAATTTAGTTTCTATGATAAACTGTATATGATAAACTGTATTTATTTGTTTTATTATTTCTGATACACCCTCACATAGTCAATCTCGTATTTCAGCGGGAAAGCCGCCTCGTCGGGCATTCCACCGTTTTGTCCGCCAATAGCCAGATTCAAAAGGATATAATGCGACTGTCGAAAAGGATTGGTATAATTGCCGATTGCACCGTTTTTCGTGTCTTTCAGTAGCGTTTCATTCAACAGTTCATCATCCAAATACAAGCGGATAGCTTCCTCGTCCCAGTCCATTCGCCAGATATGAAATTCATTTGCCCAATCCGGATTTTTATCCGCAAAATGAGAAAAGGGAATCGTTGCCGAATCCCATTTTGCATTATTTGATTTATCCGTTCCCCAAGCCGTATTTGCCAGAATATGCGGAACGCCTCTTATCGGATAGTATTCCATGATGTCGATTTCGCCGCAGGAGGGCCAAGTCATGGCATTTCCCAAAGTCCAAATTGCAGGCCATGAGCCGCTTGCGGTTGGTATTTTGGCGCGAACTTCAAACCGCCCATAAAGAAATTCCTTTTTGCCGACAGTTTTTATACAAGATGACGTATAATCTGCATATTTACGATTTTTCCTCCAGTCGTTGCTGTCTGCAAGATAATCAGGATTTTCAATTTGTTCTTTCCGCGCTTCAATGGTAAGAATACCATTGAGGCAGTTGGCATTGTCCGGTTGATACCATTGAAATTCTTCATTGCGTACAAAGCCTTGTTCGTAGTTCCAAAAATCAGGATTAGGTTTACCGTCGATTTCAAATTCATCAGACCACACCAATTTGTAATCATCGAATATGTCTAACGACCACTCATCTAACCATTTTAATACAGGCAAGCCATTTTCAAACAGTATGGGCAGCCAAATGTACCGCGCATCTATCGGATGTTTGGGCGTCCAGCGGTCAGCCATAAAGATAAAAGCGTCTTTTTTACCTTGAACAGGCAGAATGAATGTGCTTTGCGAACCGAAAGTAAGTTCTGCGCCCTTACCAACACAAGGATTGGGGTGTTGCGTCCACATTCCGAACAGCGAATCTGCCGTGAATAATCTGGCTGCATTCGGGTCCCAGCCGGTGCAGCCGGAAGTAATCATAAAATATTTGCCGTCTTTTTTGAAAATGGCGGGGGCTTCGTTGTGTCCGCCCGGCGCCACACGCACATATCGCCCTGTATAATTCAGGTAATCGTCCGTCAGTTCGGCAATTTGCAAAGTGAGGTTTTCTTCCGAAGAATAGATATGATAGGCTTTGCCGTTATCATCAACGAACAGCGTCATATCGCGGCTCATTTGTCCGCCTTGCAGGTCGTGGCGTACAAACATTCCGTCATCAACGGCTTTGTGCCATTGGGGAGTCCACCAATCTTTGAAATCGGTAGTTTTGACAGCTGATTTTTGCTGCTCGGTGGTCATATTCAGCGGAAAAATACCTGCATTGACCCGTGAATTTTTCAGCAATTTAAACGTTCCGGTCGGCGAATCGGCTACGGCAACGCCTACATTCGCCGCTGCATAGCCTTTGCCTTTCAGTTCGAGATGAAAATACATCACAAACTTCTTGGTTTTAGCGTTGTAAATTACTTTCGGACGTTCGATAATGCAACCGCGCACAATCGGGCTCTTTTTGTCGTTGGAAACAGGCAACGCCACGCCCTCGTATTTCCAATCGTAAAGATTATCGGACGAATAACAGGTAACGCCCACAAAAGCGGCGCTTGATTTTTCCCCCTTATGTTCGCCATACCAATAATATTTGCCCTCGTGAAAAAGGATGCCACCGCCGTGGGCATTTACATGGATACCCCTGTCGTCGGGCAAAACAGCGCCGGGACGAATGGAATTGTTTTTTGATATAACCGTAAAGGGATGAAAAATAAACAGGAAAATAAATAAAAAATAGCGCTTCATATTACTTAATAATTTTTGAAACAAAATTACCCTCATACTTGGTATTAAGAGGTGGAAATATCGTTCTTTTCGGTCGAAATTCCGTTCAAAAGCAACAAATGAATGATAAGTAGAGTAAATTAAACGCATATTCGACCTCCATCTTGTTGGATGCACCTAAATTTGTATCGGGTTTTAAATCCAATTTTATAAAACGAATTTCTATAAAACAATAAATTTTTATCATCATGAAAAAAATCAACTTTTTTCTATTAGCAGTATTGTTGCTTTGTCAAAGCGGATTTACCTCCCTTATGGCTCAGCCATCGGTTACTACGCCGGTGCAGGGACAAGATTACAGTATTGTTCAGGCAACGGGACTTTTCCTTACGAGAAATCTCAATACGGAAAATCCCCAAATCAAAAATCCCTCCGGAAACTGGGATCAAGTGTTTGTATTTGAACCCGTAGCCCAAGAAGACGGAACGTTTTACATCAAAAATGCCTACGACGATGATTATTTGGTACGCGGAGACGCCAATGCGTGGACAATGGTTTGGGTAAAAGACCCTACTACCATTTCTACGCCTGCAAACGGCAAATATCAAATCGTAGCAATTGATGGCAATACCGACTACATTCAAATCAAGAATTTGGGCAGCGGCTTCATGATCGGTACAGATGATACTGCGGACGGCTCTACCGTTTACGGAGACAAAAGCGGATTGACAGACGTAAAGTATCTATGGAAAATAAAGGAATACAGCAACGAGGTGGATCTAACCGCTTTACGCAACAAGTTCAACGAAGCGAAATCGCTCTTCGATACTACATCAGAAGGCAGTGGTTCCGACCAATACCCCTCATCAACCCGCAACGCTTTGAAAGATGCGATTGATGATGCACAAGATATAATAGACGATTCTTCGGCAGAGCAATTCGAGGTAAATGATGCATTGCTAACACTGACAGACGCTTTGTTGGCGTATATCAATTCGGTAAATCCTTATCGCCCGGATGCATCCATTACCTACTATATTATACATTCCAGCGGTCTTTTCTTCGGAACAGGAGTTAATATAGGTGCAGGTAGTTATGCCCCCGACCAGCAATTCAAATTTATTGCGGTTGCCGGAAAAGATGCTGTTTACAACATTCAATTAGTTTCTACGGGCGCTTATCTTGCACGAAGCGGCGGCTGGTCGCTTGTATGGGGAGATGATCCTAGCGATGGCTTGGCGCAATTCCAAATTAAGAGCACAGGTACAGGTTATTACCGTATTTGGTGTACAACTGTTGCCGGCGACAAAACAGCCGAACAATCGTACATGGGAACCGACAGCAACGATTCGGGTGCGGGCGTTTACGTAGATAAAAGCGGTCAGGATGGAAAACATTATTGGAAATTTCAGGATGTAGATAATATGCCGGTTATCAAAACTGCACTGGAAGAAGCAATTGATAAAGTAACAGAATTTTTGTCGTATGCTTCCAAAGGCGATGGTTCCGACCAATATCCTGCTGCTCAATACGATGCACTAACAGCTGCAAAAGGTGATGCAGAAGCCATATTTGGCAACGAAGCCGCCACTCAAGCACAAGTTGGCGATGCTACTTTGGCTTTGAATGATGCTTTAGCTGCTGCTATCGCTGCGGTGAATCCTTTCTTGCCCGATGTAACAAAAACGTATAACATCATTCATTTTGGCGGTTTATTCTTTGGCGAGGTAGATCAAAATCTGGAAATCTTCACTCAATCGAAACAAGACAATCAACTGTTCAAGTTTGTTGCAGTAGCGGGTAAAACGGGCGTTTACAATATTCAAGTTGCTTCGGTTCCGGGTAAATATGTTACACGTTCTGCCGAACCGCACTTAGATGGCGCAGGCCTTCACGAAGAAGGAAAATACGATGATTATAAACTGTTTTGGGGCGAAGATGCTACTACCGATTTTGCTCAATTTGAAATAAGGAAAGTGGGTAACAAAGATTACCACACCATCAAATGTATCACACCCGGACCTCAACGCCCTAACTCCTACATCGGAACAGACAATACAACCGAAAATTCGGGAGCTTCGGTGGATAAAGACGGAAAAAATACCAATCATTATTGGAGAGTAGTTGACTCATCGGAAACAGGTATCTCTCGGGTTGTTGATAAAAATGACGTTATCGTTTATGCAAACGGCAATCAATTGCAAATCAGCGAACTGAAAGGACAAAACCGTATTTCCGTTTATACGCTTACAGGGCAGTCGATTTCTGCTTCAACAGTAAACGGTTCTACTTATTCCAAAGAGTTAACTTCCGGCAACTATATCGTTGTAGTAAACGGAACATCTTCTTATAGAGGAATTATTATTGTAAAATAAAACCTACCTTGAAGTTGTCTAAAAAAAAGGTTAGGGATGGCGGATTTAATCTGCTACAACAACGGCTTTTTTTTTAGACAACTTCATATCTTAAATTTATATTAAATGAAAAAATGCAGAATAATATCAAGAAGCACACTATGTCTGTTTTTTTGGTTGCTTTGTTTTTCCTCGTTTACGGTATTTGCCCAAACACAACAAACAAGCCACGTAAAAGGGCAAGTTACGGATGAAACGGGCGAAACTTTGATAGGCGCTTCCGTTATAATAAAGGGAGAAAAAACCGGAACAGTTACAGATATAGACGGCAATTACTCCATCAATTATGCCGGTAAAAATGCCATTTTAGTCATTTCTTATATGGGATTCAAAACATCCGAAAATCCCATCAACAACAAAACGGTTCTCAATGTCGTTCTGAAATCGGACGAAAACATGCTTACCGAGGTAGTGGTATCGGTTGCCTACGGTACACAAAAGAAGGTAACCCTGACCGGCTCACTGTCTGTAATCGGTGGCGATGATTTAATAAAAATGCCGGTAGCGAATGTGGCTAATATGTTGAGCGGCGCCATGCCGGGTATTTCCACCATTTCGTATTCGGGGCAGCCGGGAGCCGATAACCCGGAGGTATATATCCGCGGGATGTCCACTTTCAACAAGGAAGCATCCGCCCCTTTGTACCTGATTGATGGCGTTGAACGCGACTTTTTTCAGTTAGACCCCAACGAAATTGAAAGTATTTCGATATTGAAAGACGCTTCGGTAACAGCCGTATATGGTATCCGTGGCGCCAATGGCGTTATTTTGGTAACTACCAAACGAGGCAAAGAAGGTAGAGCTAAAATCAGCGGTTCATTTTCTTACGGCATTCAACAAGCCACTCGTTTGTTGGATTTTGCCAATTCGTAAGTAAGTGTTCATAATTAGTTTGTATAAAATATTTAGTTTGTCTTTCCGTTCTAGTATGGTATATACAATTAGGAATGGGAAAGATAAAGAAACTGGAATTAACAGTTGCCCAGCGAGGGCAACT